>CAZOTB010000029.1:0-48638 GCA_964582645.1 uncultured Verrucomicrobiota bacterium
GCAACGTCGTCCCGTGCAAGACATGGGACAACGGAACGCTGTTCATGGAGACGGTTGACCCCGTGACGGGCGAGCCGTTCCCGTGGACGGTGAAGCTGCAGCGGATCGCGCCCGGCCAGAAGAACACGTGGTACACCGAAGTGCTGGGCACGAAAGCCTCGGCTCGGTGGTCGAGCACGAACCCGCGCCTGCTGGAGTTGATGCACTACACGCCCGGCACCGAGCAGGGCTGGCAACAAATCCAGACCGGCTACGAGCCGGCGTTCAAGACGATCACCGGCCCGATCTTCGAGTTCGGCTTCGGCGATTCAATCCAGCAGATGTGGGCGGCGTTCCTGTACGAGTTGGCGCACGGCAAACCGTTGAAGAAATTCGCCGGCTGCGTCACGCCCGACGAAGCGGCGTTGAGCCACCGCTTGTTCACCGCCGCGCTGGAGTCGCAACGGAACGCGAGCACGGTGAAACTGGGTGAGTAACGCCATGCCTTCAGCCACGCTCAAAGCCGGCGTCGCCGCGCGCGATGTCAGTCCAACCAAACCGATGTTCCTCGTCGGCTATCCGCACGTGCCTCGCACCTCGACGGGCATCCACGATCCGCTGCTCGCCTCCGCGCTGTATCTCGACGACGGGAAGACGAAGTTGATGCTGATCGCACTCGATGTCGTGTTCATTCATCACGATACTGCCCGCGAGTGTCGCGCCGCGATCAGCAAGGCCACCGGCATCCCCGCGCAGAATATTCTCACCAGCGCCACGCACACACACTCGGGGCCGATCACGGCGTTCATGCTCTCCTGGAGTCACGATCCGGTGGTCCCGCCTGCCGACCCGGCTTACATCGAGATGTTCCGGGACAAAATCATCGAGGCGGGAATCGAGGCGTACAAGAACGCCGGGCCCGCCCGGCTGGCCATCACCACCGCGAACGTTAGCGGCGTCGGCTGCAATCGTTTGTCGCCCGACGGTCCTCGCGATCCTGAGGCAAGTATCCTGTTCGTGAAACGCGCGAGCGACGGCAAGCCGCTCGCGCTTAACCTCACGTATGGCATGCATCCGACGGTATTGCATGAGGACTCGACGGTGGTCTCGGGCGACTTCCCGGCATTTACGAGACGGCATCTCGAAGAAGCGCTTGGTGGCGTGAATGTCCTTTACCACAACGGCACAAGCGGCAACCAAAGCCCGCGTCATCACGTGCGCGGCCAGACGCTTGCCGAAGCGGAACGGCTCGGTCGCTCGCTCGGCGAACAGGTGCTCGGCGCGGTGCGCGCGTTGAGGGATCCCGATTTCAGGGACGACGTCGAGCTGGCTGCCGCGCAGAAGTTCGTCGAGTTGCCAGCTCGAACGTTCCCGCCTGTCGCGGAGGCGGAGGCGCGACTCCGTCGCGTCATGGAGAACTACGAGCGGCTCAAGCGCGAGGGTGCGCCCCGCGCCACCGTCCGCACCGCCGAGTGCGTCACCTTCGGCGGCGAGGAGTTGGTGACGATGGCCAAGGCACAGGCGCGTGGCGAAACCGAGCAATGGCGCCGGAGTTACACGCCGAGCGAGGTCCAGGCGTTCCGCATCGGCGACACGCTCATCGTCGGCCTCCCCGGCGAGTTGTTCGTCGAATACGGTCTCGAAATCAAACGTCGTGCCCCCGGCCACACCATCGTGATCACGCTCGCGAACGGCGAGTTGCAGGGTTACATCGTCACGCCCGAGAACGACGCCGAAGGTGGCTACGAGGCGACCAACAGTTTCTTTCGTCCCGAGTCGGGGCGCATCCTGGTCGAGACCGCGCTCGGACTGCTTAAAGGGCTGAAGCCGTGAGTGCGCCGTTGATGGACCTTCGGCGCTCTTGGCTCTCGGTTGGAGTACAAGCTTTAGCTTGCAAGATTCTGCGCGGACCCATGCAAGCGAAAGCTTGTACTCCAAACCGTACGCGCCGCTTGAGATTGGTGTCAGCATGATCCTGGCGATTGACTGCGGCTCGACGAACCTCAAGGCCGCGTTGTTCGATGAACAACTGAACCGGCTCGGTGAGGCGTCCGCACCGATGACCTACACGGTGCGCGACGCCGATCACGCGGAATTCGACGCCGAGAAGTTCTGGTGCGATGTCGTCGCTCTGATTCAGAAACTACGTCCGCCCGCGCGGATTGACACGGTCACGTTGACCAGCCAGGCGCAGACGTTCACCGTCGTCGGCCCCGAGGGTCACCCACGAATGCCGTTCATAAGCTGGATGGACCGACGCGCTGTCCAGGAATCCGCGCAGATCCACATCAAGCTAGGAGCGGATTTCCACCGACACTGCAGCTTCGCGCCGCCCGTGCCAGAGTTGATGTCGTGCAAACTGCTCTGGGTGCAACGGCATCTGCCCGGCGTGCTCACTCCCGACGCGCGCGTCGTCTCGCTGCCCGAGTTCGCCGCGTTGAGGCTCGCGGGAGTGCGCGCTGTGGACCGCAATCTCGCGGCCATGAGCGGTCTGTATTCACTGGCGCGCGGCGAGTGGTGGGACGAGGCGCTGGAGATGTGCGGCGTCAAACGGTCGCAGTTGGGGAAACTCGTGGATGTGGGCGGTGTAGTACCCGGTCGTTGCACGCACGGAGTACTGCCGCTGGCCACCGACCTGAAACTGGGATACGCCGGTAACGACCAGACCTCGGGAGCGTTTGGCGTTCTCGGAAGAGCGGATGGACTGGTGCTCACCCTCGGTACGGCGCTGGTCGTGTACCACTATGCCGGCGCCAAGCCGGGGCCGTTTTCACCCGGTGGCTGCTGGGGACCGTACCCCGGCGGCGGCTACTACGAACTCGCGACCCGCAACGAAGGTTGCGATGCCCTCGACTGGGCCGCGGGCGAATTGTTACCGGGCGGCGAGGTGCGGGCTTTCATGAAACTTGCCGAGTCCGGCCCACCCGGCGCTGCGTTGTTCTTTCCTCAACGCATTCGAACTGACAAAGCGTGGACGGGGGACGCGAGTCCGGCCGCGCGTGCGCGTGCCGTCGTCGAAGGAATCAGCTTCAGCGCGCTGCGATTGATCGTCGAGGACTTGCGCGCAGATCTACGAGGCAAACTCGTGTTGGTGATCGGCGGCGGGAGCCAGAGCGATTTCTGGCTTCAGATGCTGGCCGACGTGTTGAATTGCCCGTTGCGTCGAGGCGCCGGCGACAACCTGCTCGGTTCAACTCTGATGCTGCAAGCCGCGGACTCCGTCCGACGCGATGTCGCAAGGGGCTCAACGTTCCATCCCGACCCGCAACGCGCCTCCCAGTGTGCTGCACTGTGTGAACGCTGGAAAAGTCACGCGGCGAACACCACATAAGCAGCCAGGCCGTGTTGTTTTTTGGGGGCCGTCGAGCCCCGCCGGGACAGACAAGCTTCAGCTTGTGGCAGCACGAACACAACGCAGATCAAGCGCAGGAAGAACAGTCTCTGTTTTACTCTTCGCCACGTTGGCGATAGTATTGACTTTGTCAAAACGTGGACTGTCATGAGTGAATCACGCCCAAGCGCGAGCGCGATCAACGCACAACTCCCGTCGCTCCCCTATCGCGACACCAAAGCGGTGGGCGCGGCGGATTTCTACATGGCTATCAATGCCACCTTCCGATTCATCTTGGACCGCCTCGGCATGGTTGGCCTGCGACGCTACTGGGCGGACATCGGCACGAAGTATTACGCGCCGGTCTCGACGATCTGGAAGACGCGCGGCTTGGAGGGCGTGGGCGCTTACTGGCGAGATTTCTTCAAAGCGGAGCCCGGCGCGGATGTGGAAGTCGCCGAAGACAAGGAGCAGGTGGTTCTCACTGTGAACGTCTGTCCGGCGATCCAGCATTTGCGCAAACACAAGCGCGAGATCGTTTCTTGTTTCTGTCAGCACTGCTACTACGTCAACGAGGCGATTGCCACGCCGGCCGGGTTGACTGTGCGAGTCGAGGGGGGCAACGGCAGTTGCCGGCAGGTGTTTCGCCATCGAGCGCCCGGGATTCCCGCGCAAGACTTCTCCAAAATCCGGGAGGCGGCATGATTGGGTGCTACGATTTTTGCGGGCACTACGAGTGGACGTTCGAATGGCTGCGCCAGCGCGGCGGCGAGGAGTTGGTGCAGGAATATTGGGCGAAGGCCATCGGCGGCGACTCACAACGCCACGCGGCGGAGTTGATCCTCGGCAAGGGCATCGAGGGAATGAAAGAGTACTGGGGACACACCCTCGCGGAGGAAGCTGCGGGCTACAGTTCGGCAGCCACGGAGAACAGCTTCCGCCTCGACATCCAGCAATGTCCCTCGAAGGGATTTCTCATCCTCAACAACCTCGAGCAGTTCCACGATTATTGTGATCACTGCATCGGTTGGATCGGGCCGGTCATGGAACGGGCCGGCTTTGTGATTGATCATCAACACAATCACCGCGGCCAATGCTGGTGGGAGATGCACAAGGCTTCCGATCCATCTCCTCCTTCGGCACCGGGGAAATGGGCCGGCAAGAACGACGTGCGCGTGCGGCCCGGGTGGCAGGAAACGCAGACGCCCATAGACGAGTTTGTCCGCGCGAACACTCCGCAGCAGAAGACGAAGCGGTAAAAGTGCTTTTCAGGTTCGCCCGTCGCCGGTAGCATCCGCCGCAACGTTCGATGTTCTGCAAACGGATGCCATTACCATGAGCAAGTTGACAGCGGGAGTTTCGTTTGATTTTCGTGGGCATTCCGTCCTCGTCACCGGCGGCACCGGCGGAATCGGTGCGGCGATCGCCGAAGGTTGTGCGGCGGCGGGGGCGAATGTCGTCGTCCATGGACACGATGCCTCCTCGTTCCAACCGGTCCTCGAGAACTGCCGGGCGCGTGGCGTGAGGGCTTCGTTTGTGCCAGCGGATTTCTTCGGCGATCTTTCCCGCGTGGTGCCCGATTTCGTCGAGAAAGCTCTCGCCGCCGAGCCGGGCATTGATATGGTGGTGGCCAGCGCGGGCGGCTGCATCCACTATGGCCCGATTGCCGACATGACATTGGAGCAATACAACCAGTTGATGCAATTGAACGTCGCCTCCATCTATTTCGTCGTCCAACAATTCGTTCGCCGCTGGCTCGCGAACAAGACACAAGGCCGCGTCGTGGTCGTCGGCTCGATCAACGGTCGTCTCGCGGAAGCGTACTCATAGATGTACGACATCGCAAAGGGTGCGGTGCAAATGATGGTCCAGACCTTCGCGGCGGAACTCGCCTCGCAGGGCATCCGGGTCAACGGCATGGCCCCGGGGTTGGTGCGCACCCAGTTCACTCGCTGGATCGAAGAGAGGCCGGATGACGGCGCGTGGGCCGCATTGCACACGCCCAACCACCGCATCCCGGGCCCCGAATCGTGCGTCGGCCCCACGATGTTCCTGTTGAGCGACGGCGCCGAACACGTCCACGGCCATATGCTGATGGTGGACGGCGGCATGTCCGCCTGGCAACATCCGTATCGTCCGCCGTCAGTGGCCATCCCATGGTCCCTCTTGAGCGGTCCCAGCGGCTCGATGAAGGCCATCAACTCGTAATCGTGAGAGCTCCTTCCGAAATGATTCTGCAGGCGTTCGGTGTACCGACTTTAGTCGGAGGCCTTCGGCATTCGAGCACGCAGCCGACTAAAGTCGGTACACCGAACAGATTTCCCACACACCCGCCAAGCAACGTCACCACCCTCACAACAAGGAGAATACGATGAGCATCTATTTCGCAGAGAAAACCATGCCGCAGATTCAGCAGGCGATCGCAGACAACGCGGTCTTGCTGCTGCCGCTCGGGCAGACCGAACAACACGGAGTCCACCTGCAAGTCGGCTGCGACAGCATCATCGCGGATCACGTCGCCGAAGCCGTCGCCACCAAAATGAACAAGGAGTTTCCCGTGCTCGTCCTGCCGACGATCGCGTACGGCTACGTGCCCAAGTCCGTGCAGAACTGGCCCGGCGTCTTTCGCATTCGCTGGGACGTCATGGTCAGTTACATCGCCGACGTATGTGTTTCAGCAGCCGAGATGGGGTTCAAGAAAATCGTCATCATCTCCACCCACGGACCCCACGGCGACGTCGCCCGGCTGGCGGCTCGCGATGTGTTCGATCGCACCGGCGTCGGCGTTGTGGTCAGCATCCCCCACGTCATTTGCGCCAAACACTTCAACAAGATTCGCAAGAGCAGGCTCGGCGGAACGAGTCACGCCTGCGAGTACGAAACGTCGCTCCTGATGCACTTCGGCTACCCCGTGAACCTCAAGGGTCTCGATGATCGTGACTCGGTTAAGGTCTGCAACGAGTGGGTCGCGGGCGACATGCTGGGCGGGTCGGGCAAGGTGAGTTGGTCCACGTGGGCGTTGCAAATCAGCGAAACCGGCGTGTACGGCGATGCGAGCGTTGCCTCCCCCAAAACGGGCAAGGCCACGATGGAAGCGATCGTGAATGAATACTGCCGGTTGCTGCGATTTGTGCGGGAACAGAAATCGCCCAGGCAAACGTTCCCGTTGTATCCGCGAAGCTGGTGAACCCGTCCCGCACGGCTGATGCAACAGGAATGTGGGAGGCCAACTGCGTCGGCCGACCACGATGCAGCCGGATGCGCTCGATTTTCCTTTGCATAAACTCCGTCCCGCGCCTAACCTCATCGCCCGATGAACTGCTTCAGGAGCACGCATGTCTAGAGCCTTCCGCCGTTACATCAACGCCACACGCCGCGCCCGTCACTTTTCCCTCGAACGCCTCGAAGCGCGCATCAACCCCTCCGTCACCGCGTCGGTCGTCAGCGGTGTCCTGACCGTCGCCAGCGACGCCAGCGCCGACAGCTTCGTCATCGCCGATCTCGACGCCGACGGCTCGGTGGACGTGGATGATCTCAACACCGTCGGCACCGATTTTGCCAACCTCGATCTCATCACCAATCTCACCGCCATCAGCGTGGACGGTGGCGAAGGCGGCGACACGATCGCACTCCAGGGGGTGGACTCCCTCGGGGCCGACGATCTCGCAAATGTCGCGTTCACCATCAACGGCGGCGGCGGCGATGACAGCGTGGACGCCGGCAGCATGCTCGCAGGCGGATCGCTCTTGGGCGAGGCCGGTAACGACACGCTTTTTGCCGGCAACGGCGACGATACCCTGAGCGGTGGCGACGATGACGATTCGTTGACGGCGGGTGCAGGGACCGATCGTCTGGTGGAATCCGCCGACGCCGATTTTGACTTGTCTGACACAGCCCTTTCCGGCGTGGGTTCGGATTTCCTGAATGGCTTTGAGGAAGCCAGCCTCAGCGGGGGCGCGGGAAACAACGCGATTGATGCCTCCGCGTTCACCGGCGTCGTCACACTCGATGGCGGCGACGGCAACGACACGCTCACGGGTACCGCGAACAGTGACAGCCTCTTCGGCGGTCTCAACGCTGATCAACTCACCGGCAACGGCGGCGATGACACCCTCGACGGCGGGGATGATGCCGATACTCTCCTCGAATCCGCCGATGTGGATTTCACGCTCAATGACACTGCGTTGACTGGCCTCGGCAGTGACAGCCTTGTCGGTATCGAGGCGGCATCCCTCCAAGCCGGCGCGGGCAACAACGTAATTGATGCCTCCGCGTTCAGCGGCTCGGTGACCGTCGAGGCAGGCGACGGAGACGATTCGATTCTCGGCGGTAGCGGCGGGGACAGTCTCCTGGGCGAGGCGGGAAACGACACTCTCCGCGGCGGGCTTGGCGACGACACGCTCGACGGCGGGGCCGACATGGACCGCCTTGTGGAATCGGGCGATGCTGATTTCTTTCTGTTGGACTCGAATCTGTTCTGGACGGATGCCGACGATCTCAACGACATCGAAGAAGCCAGCCTCACCGGCGGCGATGGCGACAACGATCTCGACGCCAGCCTCTTCAGCGGCACGGTCACTCTCGACGGCGGAGACGGCAGCGACACGCTCACCGGCACCGCGAATAGTGACAGCCTCCTCGGCGGCCTCGGCGACGACGAACTCACCGGCGACACCGGCGACGACACGCTTGATGGCGGTGATGGCACCGACACCTTGATCGAGTCAGACGACGTGGATTTTGCCCTCACAGACACCGCGTTGACCGGCGTGGGCACGGACGGCCTTACCGGCATCGAGACCGCGTCGCTCGCTGGCGGTTTCGGGGACAACACGCTCGATGCCACCGCCTTTACCGGCAGCGTGACTCTCGACGGCGGCAGCGGCAATGACAGTCTGCTCGGCGGCTCCGCAAATGATCTCCTCATCGGTGGCGCTGACAACGATTCGGTCTCCGGTGGCGATGGCGACGACACCTATGCCGAAGCGCCCGGCAGCGACGACACCATCGCCGACTCCGGTGGTGTTGATTTGATTGACTTCTCGGACGCCAGCGAAGGCGTCACTCTCGACCTCAGCCTCGATGCCGGCCAGCAGCAGACCGTGGATCTCTCGGGCAACACCATTTCCATCATCGGATCCATCGAGCAGGTTCTCGGCAGCGATTTCGGGGATTCGCTCACGGGCAGCGTGGCTGCGACCAGTCTGATCGGCGGGGACGGCGACGACACGCTCGCTGCCGCGGCCGACACCGCCAGTACCATCGCAGGCGGATCAGGTGCGGACAGCATTGTTGGCTCAAGCGCCAGCGATTCGCTTTCGGGTGATGCCGGCAACGACACCGTCTCCGGCGCGGACGGCGCGGATATCATCGAAGGCGGAGACGACAACGATTGGCTCCTGGGCGATGGCGGAAACGACACACTCATTGCGGACGCTGGCGATGACACGCTCGACGGCGGCGAAGGCAGCGATCTGCTCACTGCCAACTTCGGCAGCATCGGCACCGCCACGCTCGCCGACTCTGGCTTGGACGGCACTGACACCGCCGAGGTCAACGGTACAAGCGGCGACGATTCGATCACCGTCACGGATTCCAGTGTCACCAGCGATGGCCAGACCGCAGCGCTCTCGGGAATCGAAGCCGTGCGCGTGGACGGCAACGATGGCGCCGACACCCTGGACGGCTCCGCCCTCATGCTCACCTTCACGCTTCGCGGTGGCGCCGGCGACGACTCGCTCCTCGGCGGCAGCTTCGCCGATTCGCTCGAAGGCGGCGCCGACAACGACACCCTCAGCGGCTCCGATGGAGACGACACCCTCGACGGCGGCGACGGTGCCGACCACCTGGTCGAATCGGACGACGTGGATTTCACGCTCACCGACACCAGCCTCACAGGCGTCGGCAGCGATTCACTCATCGGCATCGAACAGGTAAGCCTCACAGGCGGCGCGAGCGCCAACACGTTCCACCTTTCCGCAACCACGCTCTCCGTGACGGCGAGCGGCGGCGACGGTAATGACACCTTGCTCGGCAGCAGCGGCAACGACAGCCTCCTCGGCGACGCCGGAGACGACAGCGTGTTCGGCGCGGAAGGGGACGACACCGTGGACGGTGGCGACAACAACGACACCGTCATCGGCGGCCTCGACGACGACTCGATTTTGGGCGGCAACGACGACGACACGTATTTGCAAGCGCCCGGCAGCGACGACACGATCTCCGACGCAGGCGGCACCGACCTCATCAATTTCTCCGGCGCCACCGAGGGCGTCACGCTCGATCTCAGCCTCGATGCCGGCCAGCAACAAACCGTGGACGCCTCCGGCAATACCCTCTCGCTCGTCGGCATCATCGAGAACATCATCGGCAGCAGCTTCGGCGATTCGCTCACCGGCAACGCGGTCGCCAACAGCCTCGTCGGCGGCGCGGGCGACGACACGCTTTCGGGCGGCGGCGATAACGACACGCTCTCCGGCGATGCCGGCACGGATCGATTCGTCGAGACACTCGACGCCAATCTCACCCTCACCGACAGCACCTTCAGTGGCAACGGTGACGATTCTCTCAGCGGAATTGAAACCGCCGCACTGACTGGCGGCGCATCGGGAAATACACTCGACGCCAGCGGATTCACCGGCATTGCGACCCTCACCGGCCTCGGCGGCAACGATTCGCTCATCGCCAGCGCAGGCGGAAGTTCCGTGCTCGGCTGCGACGGCGAAGACACGCTCAGCGGCGGCGTGGGCGACGACACGCTCGACGGCGGCGGCGACAACGACAGCCTGCTGGGTAATGGCGGCAACGATTCGCTCGACGGCGGTACGACCGGCATTGACACCGACGGCGACGCCTGGGGCATCTACGCCAACACCGGCCAGACCGCGGTGGCCTACCGCGCGTTCACCACCTCGCTCACCACCGGCCAGACCTTCGAGGCCGACCTCGACACGGGCTTCATTGACGGCGGCGGATTTGTCGGCCTCATCCTGCGCGACGGCAACGACACCGCCAACAAGAACACCGGCCAGCGTTTCGAGATTCTCTTCTCGGGTGGTGGATCGAACTACACCATCGTGGACGCCAGTGGCGTCGTGGACACGGGCCTCGCATTCACCGACGACGGCATCCATGTCGCCCTGACAATCACGGGCGACGACAGCTACACCGTCACGATCACTACCGCCGACTGCGGCTCGTTCTCACGCACGGGCACGCTCTCCGGCTCTGGCAGCATTGACAGCATCGCGCTCTACAACATCAACGCGGGCTCGGGCGGCGATCACGATGCGTTCTTCAACAACCTGGCCGTGTCCGACATGGCTGCATCCGACAACGCCGCGGACACCGCCTACGACGATGGCTGGGCCGACGGCGACAACGGCGGCAGCGAGTTCGGCGCATGGACGTTCACCACGACCAGTATGACCGGCAGCGAGAACGGCTTCTTCGTCGGTTCGTCCGCCGCCAACGGCAGCGCCGGCACCAACAACGACACTCTCGACGGTGGCGACGGTAACGACACTCTCGTCGGCGGCGAAGGCACCGATTCGCTTTCGGGCGGCGCCGACAACGACAGCCTCCTCGGCGGCAACGGCGGCGACACGCTTTCCGGCGATGCCGGCAGCGATACGCTCGCTGGCGACGACGGCAACGATTCGCTCGATGGCGGCATGGGCACGTCCGGCTCCGATTCGCTCCTCGGAGGCGACGGCAACGACTCCATCACCGCCGCCACCGACGGCAGCGCCACCGCCTCGGGCGGCGACGGCGACGACAGCATCAACGGCTCGAGCGTCGGCGATTCACTTTCTGGCGATGCCGGCAACGATACAATCTCGGGCGGCGCAGGCGCGGACGTCATCGAAGGTGGCGCTGACACCGATTCTCTGCTCGGCGATGCCGGTAACGACACGCTCCAAGGCGGGGACGGCGCCGACTCGCTCTTCGGTGGCGACGACAACGATTCGCTCGAAGGCGATGCCGGCAGCGATACAGTTCTCGGTGATACCGGCGACGATACGCTCGTCGCCGATGCCGGTGACGACACCCTCGATGGCGGCGAAGACAGCGACGTGTTGATCGCCAACTTCGCCAGCGTCGGCACCGCCACGCTCACCGACTCCGGCGCGAGCGGCACCGACACCGCCGAGGTCAACGGCACCGACAGCGATGATTCGATCACCGTCGCCGATACTTCCGTCACCAGCGGCATGCAGTCGGTTTCAGTCTCCGGTATCGAAGGCGTACGCGTGGATGCCGGCGACGGTGCCGACACGGTGGACGGCTCGGCGTTGACGCTCACCTTCACTCTCCGTGGCGGCGCCGGCAACGATTCGCTTCTCGGCGGCGGCGCGGCTGATTCCCTCGAAGGCAACGACGGCAACGACACGCTCGACGGCGGCGATGCAGCCGACACGATCTCAGGTGGCGACGACGACGATTCGCTCGACGGCGGCGGTGGCAGCGATTCGCTCGACGGCGGCGCGGGTAACGACACGCTCACCGCCGCGAACGGCGACGACACCATCGAAGGCGGCGCGGATGCCGACCGCTTGGTCGAATCGGGCGACTCCGACTTCACGCTCACGGACACCTATTTGCTTGGCCTCGGCCTCGACACATTAAGCGGCATCGAGCAAGCCAGCCTCACCGGCGGCGCGAGTGACAACACGCTCGACGCCAGCGCGTTCACCGGCACCGCGACGCTCACCGGCGGCGACGGCAGCGACACCATCCGCGGGGGCGCGGGCAACGATTCGCTCGACGGTGGCAACGACACCGACCTGCTCGATTTCAGCCTCGCCACATCCGCCGTCACAGCCAATCTCGACACCGGCTCCGCCAGCGGCAACGCCATCGGCACCGACACGCTCGCCAACTTCGAGGGGGTGCTTGGCTCGGCCTTCAATGACACGCTCACCGGCAGCGCCAACGCCGATTCGCTCCTCGGCGGCGCTGGGGATGATTCGCTCGATGGCGCGGCCGGCAACGACACGCTGGCAGGCGACGACGGCGAAGACACGCTCACCGGCGGCGCGGGCGACGACAGTCTCGACGGCGGCGACGATGCTGATGTGGTGTCCGAACTGGCGGACGCGAGCTTCACGCTCACCGACTCGGCGCTCACCGGCAACGGTACTGACACGCTCAGCGGTTTTGAACAGGCCAGTCTCACAGGCGGCGCAACCGACAACACGCTCGACGCCTCGGCGTTCAGCGGCGCCGTCACGCTCGAAGGCAGTGCGGGCAACGATTCCCTCATCGGCACCGCATTCGCCGACAGTTTCAACGGCGGCACCGGCAACGACACCATCCTCGCCGGCGATGGCAACGACACCGTCCAGGGCGGCATCGGCAACGATTCGATGGACGGCGGCTCCGGCAACGACCGCGTCCTCGGCGGCGTGGACGGCTCCGATGACACGATCCTGGGTGGCGACGGCAACGATTCGCTCGAAGGCGGCGTCGGCAACGACAGCATCGAGGGCGGCGCGGGGAACGACACGCTCGACGGCGGTACCGGCAACGATACGCTCTCCGGAGGGGCCGACAACGATAGCATCCTCGGCGGCTCGGGTACGGATCGCCTGTCGGAGTCGGCCGACGCAAACCTGACGCTCAACAACTCCGTCCTCTCCGGGCTCGGCAACGACACGTTGACGGGAATTGAGCAGGCCGCGCTCACTGGCGGTGGGAGCGGGAACACTCTCGACGCCTCCGCGTTCACCGGTCCCGTGACGCTCGACGGCGCGGGCGGCGACGACACGTTGATCGGTGGCGCGAACGCCGACAGTCTCAGCGGCGGTGACGGCAACGATTCGCTCGTCGGCGGCGCGGGCAACGACTCGCTCGCGGGGAACGACGGCGACGACACGCTCGACGGCGGTGGCGGCACCGATCGCCTGGTCGAGTCGGGCGATGTGGATTTCACTCTCGCTGACACCAGTCTCTCCGGCCTCGGCTCCGACAGCCTGACCAGTATCGAGCAAGCGGCTCTCACCGGCGACACGGGTGGAAACGTCCTCGATGCCGCCTCCTTCACCGGCGCCGTCACCCTCTCCGGCGGCGATGGCGACGATACCCTCTCGGGCGGCAGTGGCAACGATTCGCTCGACGGCGGGGCCGGCACCGACCAACTCACGCAGTCAGCGAATCAGAACTTTACCTTGACCGACACGACGTTGTCCGGCTTGGGCAGCGACACCCTGGCGGGCATCGAGCAGGCCAGCCTCAGCGGCGGCGTGGATGGCAACAATCTCAACGCTTCCGCGTTCACGGGTTCGGTGACGCTCTTCGGCGGCGACGGCGACGACACGCTCTCTGGCGGCACGGGCAACGATTCGCTCGATGGCGGGGCCGGCACTGATCGTATCGTCCAGTCGGGTGACCTGAACTTCACCCTCACCGACAGCAGCCTCTCGGGGTTTGGCGACGACACGCTCGATGAAATCGAGCAGGCGAGCCTCACCGGTGGAGCGAGCGACAACACGCTCGATGCCTCGGCCTTCACCGGCTCGACCACGCTGAGCGGCGGCGGTGGGAACGATTCGTTCCTGGGCGGCACCGGGACGGACCGAGTCACCGAATCCGCCGACGGCAACTTCACGTTGAGCGATGTCAGCCTGACCGGCAACGGCACCGACACCCTGAGCGGCATCGAGGAGGCCAGCCTCACGGGCGGTAACTCCATCAACCTGCTCGACGCATCCGCCTTCAGCGGCAACGTCACACTCAACGGCGGTGGCGGCGCCGACACGTTGCTCGGCGGCATTGGCAACGACAACTTGATCGGCGGCGCGGGCGGCGATTCACTTTCCGGCGGCGCCGGCAACGACAGCATCGAGGGCGGGGATGGCAACGATCTGCTGGACGGCGGCGCGGGGAATGACACGCTCTCGGGCGGCAACGGCGCCGATGCCATTCTTGGCGGTCTCGGCAACGACAGCCTCGACGGCGGCGCGGGCAACGATCAACTCTCCGGCGGCGATGACAACGACACCATGCAAGGTGGGGCCGATAACGATCAGTTGGCGGGCGGTGCCGGTAATGACAGCCTGAATGGCGGCGACGGCAGCGACACCGTCTGGGGCGGCGCCGGTAACGACAGCATCCAGGGCGGCTCGAGCTTCGACGTGTTGCTTGATTTCCAGGGTGTGAACGAGGTCGCCAAGAAGTCCAGCGGCGACGCCAAGAAGGACAAGGTCTACAAGAAGCTTGAGAAGTTCCTCGCTGCCGGCTACACGCTCCCGCCCGAGAATCCGACGTTTATTCCGTAGGAGGTTGCTGGCTCATCTGCGGCGATCGTTCGCGCATGGAGGCGAATGGGAATGGCACAACAGCGGGTTCGCCGAGAGTTTGTCGGAAGGTGTAGCCCGTTCACTCCAGCGAACCGGGAGCAGGATGTGCAACTCCTTTGCCATCAACCGCGGATTTCGGTAGCGTGATCGGACAGATGAAGGCGAAAATCAAGGTGGCGTGTATCGGTGCAGGCAACCTGGCGAATTTGTTTCACTACCCGAGCCTCGCCGAGATGGAGGACGTCGAAGTGGTTGCGATCTCGGACCTTGTTCCCGAAAAGCTGGCCCGGACAGGGAACCAGTATGGGGTGACGCAACAGTTCGCCAATTTCCGCGAGATGCTCGACAAGGTGGAATGTCAGGCCGTCTATGCGATCATGCCGCCGCAACATGTGTTCGAGGTGGCGCTGGAGGTGTTGAATCGGAAGAAACATCTCTTCATCGAAAAGCCGCCGGGTGTCACATACGACCAATGTCGCCAGCTCGCGCACGTGGCGGCGCAGAACGGCTGTCTCACCCAGGTTGGCTTTCAGCGCCGGCACGCGCCGTTGTTCGTGGAACTCAGGCGCCGTGTCCACGAGCGCGGGGTGCCGCACCAGATCGTATGCACATTCTACAAGAATCACGTTGGCCAGAAACCGTATTATGGAGGCGCGTTGGATATCCTCACGAGCGACGGCATTCACGCGGTGGACATGCTGCGCTGGCTTGCTGACAGCGACGTCCAGTCGGTCGCGAGCAATGTTCGCGCGCTGGCGGGGGCGTCGTTCGACAACAGCTTCAATACGCTGGCGAAATTCCAGAACGGCTGCGACGGTATCCTTCTGCTCAACTGGGCCTGCGGAAGGCGGTTTCTCACCATGGAAGCACACGCGAACGGAATTTCTGCATTCGGCGAACTGGAAACGAACGGTCGCGTGTACGCGGACAACAAGGAGCAACCCGTCGTGCTCGACCCCGTGGTCGTGGCCGGCAGCAACAAGCCAACGCATGTACTTGGTTTCTACCAGGAGAGTCGGCATTTCATTGACTGCGTGCGCGAGACGAAGCTGCCGATCAGTCACCTCGGCGACGCGCTCAAGACGATGGGACTGGTGCAGCGCATCTACACGAATCAGATCTAGCGTCGCCCTTGGTTGTCCAGAAACGGATTGCCCCGCCCGGTGGCTTCCGATACTCTCCGCCCATGAGTGAGTTGACGCTCAACCGCCCGGTTCATCTCGCGGGACGCGACGCCTATTTCGAATCGGCGGTCAAACTCCTCCGTGGCGATCTCATGAACCTCGAGGTTGCTGAACGTCTGGAAAAGTGTCGCTCTGTCACCGCGTTGATCCAGCTTGCGAAAGATCACGCCGACTTTGCTTTGCGCGGCGTCGAGAGCAGCCGGGAGGAGAAGTTGTTCGTGCAATTCCTCGGGCTGGTGTTGGATTCCGCCCAGGCACTTGTCGTGATGGCCAAGCACGAGCATCTACTCGTCTCAGACCGCCCATTGTTGCGTGAATTGCTGGGTCAACACGCGGACATGGCCGATCGTTCTGCGGCAGAGCATCGCCAGCTCGCGCACAGTTTGCTCAAGGAAACCGTCCAGTTGATCCAGATGGCCGAAGAGACCTTCCAGAAACTGAAAAACAAGACCACGGAGGAGTTCGGCAAGGATGATTCGAAGGCGCGGTACCAGCGCGCCTACGAGTCGTTTCAGAAGCAGCGGGCGTGAGGCTACGGGTTGCCGGCTTCGCCGCTGTAGGCCTTGAAGCGGGCGATGCGCTGGTTGAGCCCGAGTTTCTCACCCATGTTCGGCCATTTCTCCAGGATCAACTGATACTCCGTGGTCGCCTTCGGATAATCCTTCTGGCCTTCGTAGTACAGCCCGATGCGGTAATGCGCCTCGCCTTCGTCGTGATAGCCGGGGAACAACTGGAAGGCCTTCCGATAGATTTCCACCGCGCGGCCTTGACGCTGCGCCACCATGTAGAGGTAGCCGCCCATGAAGTATTGCATCTTGGCAGCGTACGTCTTCTCTTTGTTCTTCTCGATCCACGCGGTGAACGGATTGACGAACAGATCCGTGCCCATGACGAACAACAGTACGACAATGCTTACGAAGGCGATGATTGCTTTTTTCATGCGGTTTCCATGGTTGTGCGGGACTATAGCGAGCCCGCGCGGATTTGCGACCCCAAAATAGCATCGGTCATGCCCGCAACGGCAGCCATGGCGCGGACGTTGTGCACACGCAGGATGCGCGCCCCGCCCAGGATGCCCAAAACTGCGAGCGCCGCAGTCCCAGGGTCGCGCTGGGGTGGGGGAACACCAAGCACATCGCCCACAATCGTCTTACGCGATGCGGCAAGCAACACCGGGCATCCGAACCGTCCCAGCGCGGCGAGTTCACGCATTACGCGCAGATTGTCCGCCTGCTGCTTGGCGAAATCCAGACCCGGATCGAGCAGGATACGGTCGCGCGTGAGACCGACATTCTCGGCAAGCGCGAGCCTCGATTGAAAGAACGCGAGCATGTGGTCCAGCACATCGAGATACGCGACATGGGTGTGAGCGATCTTTGGTGCGCCTTGCGTGTGCATGATGACCAACGTCGCGCCATGACGGGCAGCGAGTGCTGCATTCCCATCGTCGGCGAGACCGCTGATGTCATTGACGATGTGGGCGCCGGCATCGAGCGCCGCCCCGACAACCTTGGAGCGCCAGGTATTTGCAGAGATGGGCAGATCGGGGAAACGCGACGCCACCTGCCGGATCGCCGGACACATGCGATCCATTTCCTCCTGCTCCGAGATCGGACCGCGGTTGGTACGCGCCGACTCGCCTCCGATATCCACGATGTCCATGCCGTCGCGCTGCAGTTGCTCGACTTTTGCGATCAGATTTTCTCCCGTCGCGAGCAGGCCGTCGTCGGAGAACGAATCATCGGTGATGTTGACGATCCCCATGAGGAGCGTCTTGCGGCGGAGGTCGAGCCGATGCTGGCGACAGCAGAGAATCATCCCAAGGGGACAAGTTCGCGCTTGCGCTTCGTATAGCGCGTGGTGTGTGTGTAGCCGACCGACCGCGCAAGGGTCACTGCCTGATCGAATGCGTGGCCGACCTCATCCGGCTTGTGTGCATCTGATGCCAGCGAGATCGGAATGTCGAGCCGGCGCGCGATCTCGAGCAGCGCCCGGCTCGGATAGATCTCCTGTACCGGCTTGCGCAATCCAGCAGTGCTGATTTCGAGGGTGAGATTGTTCTTCCTCACCGCAACGAGAAATCCTTCGAACAGCACCGAGCAGCCCTGCTTCGGCACATGGCCGAACTTTTTGCACAGGTCCGGATGCGCCATGATGTCGAACATCCCGCTGTTGGCGGCTTGAGTCAGCAGTTCGAAGTACTCGCGCCAGACTTCGAACACGTCGCGCCGCTCCCATTGGGCGAGCTCGTCCGGGCTGTCGAACACCCAATCGCCGATGTAATGGACGCTGCCGATCACGTAATCGAACCGATGCTGATTGATCGTGTCGCGGACAAATTCCTCCGTGCCCGGCCGAAAATCGCACTCGATGCCAAGTTTGACGGGAATCTGGCTGACATACCGCGCCTGCGCTTCCTCGATCATCTCAATGTAACGCTCGATTTGATTGGGTCGCATGCGCCACTTATCGTCGAACGAGCGCGGCATCGGGTTGTGGTCGGAGAACCCGATTTCGGCAAGCCCGACCTGCAAGCCGCGTTCGATGTACTCCCCCGGTTCGCCCTCCGCGTGACCACACAGCGGCGTGTGCATGTGATAGTCAATCAGCATGGCGGTACCGCCGGTGCAGGGACGTGGTCGCTACTCTTCGTGTTCGGGCTGCGCAGCGGGAGGCAGGGCGCGCCGCTCGCTCGGTTTGGGAAGGCCGATGGGCATCTTCAGCTCATGGGCAATGTCGAGAAACTCTTCGCGGGAGACGGTGTCGAGGGTCTTGCCGCGACGTTTGAGGCGCTCGTTCATCTTGACGGCCTGTTCCTGCATCTCGGAATGAGTTTTCTCGCTGCCGCCGAAGAGGGCGAAGTTATCACCCTTGGTAATTCGGGTGTGGCCATCCTTGTTGTCGAGGCCGAGCCCGAGTAACCATGCCCTGCCATGCGGCGCCGGTTTCTTCTTCTGTCCCATAAGTCAAACTTAACAGCCACGCCCGCTGAGCGCAAGCTGAGAAATGAAATCGCGCTTGCCGATGGAATACGCTCCGCGCATCATGTCCCCATGCGAATTCGATTCTCTGCGCTTGCCGTCATGTCTGGCTTGTTGCTCGCCGGCTGCGCAACGCAATCCAGCAACCTGCTGATCGGATCAACGCAGCCCCTGACACGAAGTCAACTAGCCAAGGTTCTCGTGGCCAACCCACTTGAGCCTGACCAGAACATGCGCGTTGCGCCGGTAAGCAAGAGTCGTCACGCCAGCATCCACGTCGTGCAGGTGCGGTGGGCCGAGAAACCGCATATCCACGAGATGCACGATCTGACGGTGTTCGTCGCGCGAGGGTCTGGCGAGATCACAATTGGCACGGAGACGCACCGTTGCCGGGACGGCGATGTGATTCACATTCCTGCCGGTGTGCGGCACTACTTCACGAACAAAGGTTCATCCCCAGCCGTGGCGGTGGTGGTGTTCAGTCCCCCGTTTGACGGGAAAGATGCGAAGCCGATGGAGTGAGTTCGTCCGTGCCGCGACTCCGAAGTACGAGTCGCCAGGCGCGAATAGCGAACCGACTTCAGTCGTAATTATCCGCCTTGTACATGTGCCAGGCGATGGCGAACGCGCAGATCAATCCAAGACCGAAGAAGAATGCCATCATGGTGTATTCCTGCCCCTCGGTCTTGAGGAACTTCGTGTTTTGCCAGAAGACCCAGTTGATGGAGAACAGGAATGCGAGCACCACTGCGCCGACGTTCTTCTTGAACAGTGTGCACATCGTGATGGCGGTGAGCAGGGCGAGGATCTGCCAGATCGGCACTGTCAATGTTTGCGAGCTTGAAATCATTTCCATGGCGGTGACTCCTGCAGCATGAAATAGCTGCCGCTGTGCCAGCATGGGTTGCTTCTAACCCCCTCGATTTGTGGCGGATCCAGAGGATCAGATCGAGTAATCCACCCCGATGTGGCTTTCCTTGAGGTACTCGATGATCTTCGCGACGGACTCGGCGACGGTCAACTGATCGGTGCGAAGATGCAGTTCGGGATTCTCGGGGGCTTCGTATGGCGCGGAGACGCCGGTAAATTCCTGGATCAAGCCGGCGCGCGCCTTCTTGTAGAGACCTTTCGGGTCGCGTTGTTCGCACACTTCGAGAGGGGCGTCCACGAAGACTTCGACGAAATCGCCCGGGGGAAGGATCGAGCGGACGGTGCGACGGTCGTCCCGATAGGGGCTGATGAATGCGGTGATGACCATCGCGCCTGCCTCGGCAAACAGCTTCGCCATCTCGCCGACACGACGGATGTTTTCAGCTCGGTCTTCGGGGCTGAACCCCAGGTTCGCGCTGAGGCCGTGGCGGACGTTGTCGCCGTCGAGATAGAAGGTGTGGACGCCCATGTTGAACAACTCGCGTTCGAGTTCGAGTCCGATAGTGCTCTTGCCGGAGCCACTGAGACCGGTGAGCCAGATGACGGCGCCCTTGTGGTTGTTGCGACGCTCGCGGTCGCTGCGGGTGACTTTGCCCTGCACCCAGGTGATGTTCTGGCTCTTGATGCCGGAAAGCTGGGAACGCCTGTCTGGATATTCGTGCTTGTGAATGATACCGCCGCCGCAGACTTCGTTGCGATCCACAATGACGAACCGTCCCGTGGCGACGATGCGATCGTAGTTGTCAATGGCGACGGGCGTGCGGGTGCGGATGGTCAGTTCGGCGACGTCGTTGCGCGCGATGTAGTTGCGGCCCTTGTCCACCTCGTTGAGCGTCGAGGCATCAATGATCTTTTGGATGGATTGGATGCGACACTCGACTTCCTGCGTGGTGAGCTTGAGCTTGTAGGGCTTGTTGAGCTCCAGGTTCTGACGTCCCAGCCAGAAGAGCTTGGCGTTGAACACGTCCGTCTCGATCGGTGCGTGTTCCTCGTGGGAGGCGACCTGACCGCGCTCGACGAAAATCTGCTCGGTGAGCGTAATGCCGATGGATTCGCCTGCCGCGGCGTGCTTGGTGGGCGGAGCATTCCAACGTTCTATACTCTTGACGACGCTGGTCTTGTTGCGCGGTGAAAAAACCAGTTTATCGCCGACGCGGATCGTACCCGACTCGACTCGCCCGGCGAGAATACGTCGGTCGTCGAAGCGATAGACGTCCTGGAGCGGAAAGCGCAGCGGTTGGTCCTTGGGCAGGTCGGCGGTCTTGAACTCGTCGAGGATTTCAAGCACGGGCTTGCCGGTGAACCACGCCATGTTCTTGCTCGAGGTAGCGATGTTGTCGCCGTCCTTGGCCGCGATCGGGATGAAGACCTTCGGTTTGACGCCGAGTTCTTTGAGGAACGCCCGGTATTCTTCCTCGATCTGATTGAACACCGTTTCGTCATACCCGACGAGATCCATCTTGTTCACGAGCACGGCGACCTGCCGGATGCCGAGCAGGTGGAGCAGGAAACCGTGTCGGCGGGATTGTTCCTGCACGCCTTCATTGGCGGCGATCAGCAGCAACGCCGCCTCGGCATTGGCGGCGCCGGTGACCATGTTCTTGAGGAACTCTTTGTGCCCGGGCGCGTCAATGATGCAGTAGCCTCGCTTCTTGGTGCGAAACCAGATTTGCGCGGTATCGATGGTGATGTTCTGGTCGCGTTCGGCCTGCAGGCCATCCATGAGGTTGGCCCATTCGAACGGCACGCCGCGACGCTTGGCGATGGCGATGAGTTGCTCGTACTTGCCTTCGGGCAGCGAACCGGTGTCGTAGAACAGTCGTCCGATGAATGTGGACTTGCCGTGGTCCACATGGCCGACGATGACGATTTTGAGTTGTTCGGTGCTTTGCATGGGTCACATGTATCCGTCGCGGCGAAGTTTCTCGAAGGCATCCTCGGATTCCTTGTCTTGGGCGCGGCCGGCGCGCTCGGGCACTTTCGTGTGGCGCAACTCCTCGACAATATCGCCCACGGAGCGAGCGTTGGATTTGATCGGGAATGTGCAGGGGTAACAGCCGAGGCTGCGGAAGCGTTCGCCCTTTTCGTTCGCGAAGTAGAGCGGGATCACGGGGATGCTTTCCCGTTCGATGTACTCCCAGATATTCAACTCCGTCCAGTGGAGCAGGGGATGGATTCGGATGTGCGTGCCCGGCTCAAAATCGGTCTTGAACTGATCCCATAACTCGGGAGGTTGGTCGGTGACGTTCCATTCCATGTTCTTGTCACGCGGCGAGAAATAGCGTTCCTTCGCCCTCGTTGGATCTTCGTCGCGACGGACTCCTACGATAACACCGGTGTAATGATGTTCGTCGAGCACTTGCTTGAGCGCGTCCTTCTTAAGCGTCCCGCAGCACTCGACACGCGTCGCCTTGCCATCGGGATACGTTTCCTTCCGGGCCAGCACTTCCTTGTTCATGCCGACGACGAGCTTCAATCCCCACTCTTTGCAGAGCCGGTCGCGGTACTCGATCATCGAGGGAATCTTGTAGGTCGTGTCCACATGCACGAGAGGGAAGGGGACGTGGCCGAAAAACGCCTTCCGAGCGAGCCAGAGCAGGACGGTTGAGTCTTTGCCGATACTCCAGAGCATGCAGAGGTTCTCGAACTTGTTGAACGCCTCCCGCATGATGAAGACGCTCTGGTTTTCCAGTCGTTGTAGATGGTCCATGGGAATGGTAATCGGTAATTAGTAATTGGTGATTGGTGATTGGTGATCGCGTAGCCGGGACTAATTACCAGTTACCAATCACCAATTACCTTCTTCTCAAATTCCGCTCATGAACGTGTGGATGCCGCACTCTTTCTTCTCGAAGCCCTTCCAGCGGCCGGCTCGTTCGCCGTCACCTTCGAGCACCGGCTGAGTGCAGGGCCAACATCCGATGCTCGGGTAATTCTTGTCATGGAGCGGGTTGTAGGGAAGGTCGTGGGAAACGATGTACCACCAGACCTCCTCCTTCGTCCAGCCTGCGAGGGGGTTGATCTTCACGATCATCCGCCCGGTGCCGTCGTCGTACGGATCGAGAATGCGGATCTTCTTGCGCGTCTCGGACTGGGAACGTCGCATCCCGGTAACCCAGCCGTCGAGCCGCGGCAACTTCTGCTTGAGTGGCGCGGTCTTCCGCATGGCGCAGCATTTGTCCGGCTCGCGTTTGTAAAGCTCGGGACCGTGAACGTCCGCCTGCTGCTCGACGGTTAGCTCCGGGTGAAGCGACTCGATCTGGATGCCGTAGGTTTCCTCCAGCTTCTTCTTCAGTTCGAGCGTTTCCTGGAACAGGAAGCCGGTATCAATCGTGAAGACTTTCATCTTCCGATCCAGATGCATGGCGACATCAATGATCACGATCCCTTCCGGGCCGAACGCCGTGCTGATCTCGACGCGCGGCCAGAGGTTCTCCGTCGCCCAGCGCAGGACTTCCTTGGGGTGCTGCCCCTCGAACTCCAGCGACAGACGTTTGATCTCCTCGGGTGATATCTTGATGCCGCTCATTGATTCTGCGAATGGGCGCACAGCCGTGCGCCCCTACCCTTCGATTACATTGATCTCCACCGGCTCGACTTTGATGTCCTTGCTCTCAAGCCATTTGATCGCCTTCTTGATCTCCGAGCGCTCGCCATCGAGTTCAATCGAAACCAAGCCGACCTGATCGGTGACACTGCATTGCCGGACGTTTGTCACGACCTTGAACTTGTGGCCGAGAAGATAGATGATGGGCTCCTTGATCCGCTTTTGCGGATAAATCAGCCAGAGACGTCGGGTTTCCTTTTTCGCCATGTTAGCCCCCGGCGATCGCAGGCACGATGCTGACCTCGTCACCTTCTTTTATTGACGTTTGCTGTCCCTGAAGAAAACGAATGTCCTCGTCGTTCAGGTACACGTTCACGAAGCGGCGTAACTGTCCCTGCTCATCGCAGAGCCGCTCCTTGATTCCCGGGTACTGCTTCTCCAGGTCTTCCAATAACTGCCCGATGTTGACTCCCGCCGCCGCCACGGTCTCCTGCTCTTTCGTCAGCTTCCGCAACGGTGTCGGGATGCGAATCTTTGCTCTCGGTACCATGTGTCTTCCTTTGTTGTTGTGACGATGTGATAAACGATGCTCTTTCTCATTGACACCCCGCTTCAGCGGGGTGACCAGCGGACACGGATTGCTGGAAACCGCTTCAGCGGTTTTCGAGGCCGCGGTGAAACCGTTGAAACGGTTTCTTGCGTCCACGCGCCCCAAGTCACCCCGCTAAAGCGGGGTGTCAATGAGAGCGCCGAAACCTCGCCCATTTGCATCGAGCCCGGCATCGTCATGCTGCTGCCTTCATCTTTTTCGAATCTTCTTCGTACAGCCCATCAAACTCCCGCAAGCTGGGCTTGATTGTACGCGCCTTCGCCAGCTTGCCGTTCACCGCTTCCTGAGTCTTCAGCCCGTGCCCGGTGATGCAAAGCACCACCGACTCGGTCGGCTTGATCAATCCGCGCTCAACCAGTTTCTTTGCTGCGCCGACCGTGCAGCCGCCCGCTGTCTCCGCGAAGATACCCTCGGTCTCGGCGAGGAGCTTGATCGCCTCGACGACCTCGTCATCATTCGGCGCCTCGCCCGTGCCGCCCGATCTCTTCATCGTCCGGACCGAATAATATCCATCCGCCGGATTGCCGATCGCGAGCGACTTGACGATCGTGTTTGGCTTCACCGGCCTGATGATATCCGTACCGGCCTTGATTGCGTTCACGATCGGCGAGCACCCGGCCGCCTGAGCGCCGTGAATCTTGCACGCCTTCTCTTCGACGAACCCGAGCTTCACAAATTCCATGAACGATTTCTCGATCTTCGTGATCAACGAACCGCCCGCCATCGGCACGACCACGTGATCGGGCAATTGCCAGCCCAGTTGCTCCGCGATCTCGAAGCCCATCGCCTTGCTCCCCTCGGCGTAGTACGGACGGATGTTCACGTTGACGAACGCCCAGCCGTACTTGCCTGCGATCTCCGAACAGAGTCGGTTCACCTCATCATACGTCCCGTGGATCGCAATGACCTGCGTGCCGTAGATCAGCGAGCCGATCACCTTGCCGACTTCTAGGTCGGCAGGGATGAACACGTAGCTCGGCAATCCCGCGCTCGCGGCGTTGGCGGCGACGGAGTTGGCGAGATTGCCGGTGCTCGCGCAGGCGACGATCTTGAAGCCCATCTCCTTCGCGCGGGTCAATGCCACGCTGACCACGCGATCCTTGAAGGAGAGGGTGGGGTAGTTCACCGTGTCGTTTTTGACCCACAGTTCGCGCACGCCGAGTGCCCGGGCGAGCCGGTCGGCTTTGATCAGCGGAGTGAACCCGACCTGGAATCCGACCGTGACTTCACCCTCGATCGGGAGCAACTCGCGGTACCGCCACATGTTCTTGGCGCGGCTCTGGATTTTATCAATCGTCAGAGACTGTTGGATTCCGTCGTAGTCGTAGTCCACTTCGAGTGGACCGAAACAGAACTCGCACACGTGCACGGCCTCCGTCTTCGGATACTTGCGCGCACACTCGCGGCATTTCAGTCCAGTGAAGAACCCTCTTGGCTTATCCATATTTTCCTCGCGTTTCTCCGAGGCGGCGGCGGACTGGCGTTGCGGGAGGGCGAAACAAAATCGCCTCTCCCCGAAGATTCGAGAAGAGGCCAGGCGACAACAGCAAGCTTTCCTCTCTCATCTTCCCCGGGATCACTCGATCCCGAGCTGGATTTGGCACCTTGGCTTTCAGAGCCCGCGCTCCGAAACGGTTGCCGTGGCTTCAACGGGCCAGTCCCTCAGCCACTCTCGATAAGAGTGCGCGGAGTATAACCGGCGGTGCCTCAGAGTCAAACGCGATTTTTCAAAGAACGGGAGGCAGTGGAAGAACTGCAAAGTTGAAAGATTGGAAGGCTGTTCTGCAAACTTCCATTCTTCCATTCTTCCAATCTTCAAATGTAATACATGTCCTGGTCGCTACCGGCTGCGGCCATTACGATCTCGTCGAACGTCGTTGCTTCCGCCGCGCTATCCGCCGCTTCCTTGATTCGCATCCAGACCTCGCGAATCTCCCTCGGACATCGGCTGTCGCACAGATGATCGAGATGCACCAATTCGCCCTCGATTGCCCGCACGACTTCGCCAAAAGTGATTTCGTTGGGCGGCTTGGCCAGCAGATAACCCCCGGCCATGCCGCGCCTGCTCTGAATCAGCCCCTTTGTCTTCAGTTCGTTCAGAATCTGAACAAGATAATTGGCCGGAATCGCCTGCCGACGGGCAATTTCGTTGATCTGCACGGGCCTGCCGGGAAAGTACCGCTTCGCCATTTCCTCGATGGCCCGGCAGGCATAATCACATTTGACCGATACCTTCATTCAATCCTAAGTGACTTACCTAAGATGCCGTAGATTAAAGAATGTTTCATTATTGTCAAAGACTTTTTTCGGCGATTTTCGGCGGGTTGGAGTCAAACCAACTGAGCGGTTGCCTTGACCATGAGTCCGTTGCGCCGTAATGCTGCGAGTATGAACCGATGGAACCGATGGCTCGTCCTTTCGCTTGCCGGGGCGTCCGCCTGCGGCGCCGAGTCTCCCTGCGACGGCAACAAGGTCTGGGAATGGAGTTCTTCCGACAATCGGGTCGCCAGTCAACGAGGCCAGCAAGCGCTCGAGATCAATCCCGACAAATGGCAGCACCTTCAGTCGTGCAGTTTCGTTCTCCACTTCGCCAACAAGGGAGTCGCGCTTCGCATCGCGCAGGAAGCGGAGTTCTATCTCTCGAAGATACGGGAGGACCTCGAACTGACGAATCTCGATCCCAAGCGGCGATCGCACATCTTCATCTTCGAGAGTGAGGAGGACTGGAAGACATTCACAAATTCGGCGACGATTGATCCTTGGACGGGAGGATTCTTCGACGGTCTCGATCTGTTCTATTGGCGGAGAACGGGAATGCGCATTCTCCATTCCGACCAGACCTTGCCGCATGAACTCGCGCATCGCGTTCTGTACGATAAGTTCCCGTCGCGAGCGATCCCACTTGCGTTGAATGAAGGCTTTGCCGAGTACGAGGCGCGCAAGCTGGCCTTCCGCTACCTCCGCCCGCGCGGCTACGACGTGAAGGTGATCTCGAAGCGCGTGCCACGGGAACAGTTCATCCCGGCGGAAAAGCTTGTCGCGATGATGCGCTATCCTGATGGGGACGAAAACGTGAAGGCGTTTTACGATCTGTCTGAACGCCTCGTGAATCTCCTCATCGAGAACCATTCACCCGGAAAGTTTCGCGACTTGCTTCAAGCCCTGGCTGAAGGGCAGACCTTTTCTCTCGCACTCTTGAAGACCTACGCAGGCGAGTACACCAGCATGGACCGATTCGAGCAAACCTTTGAGGAATATGCCGTACTGGAGAACAGCAAGTAGGGGCACACTCGGGGCAACGCCGCTCTGCGCGATCCTTCTCGCCGCCTCAGCCTTCGGCGGTCCCAACGACGCGGCGAACGGTCGCGTCAACCTCGAGGAAAAATCATTCGAATCGCTGAGTGACAGGACTCTGAGCGACAAAGCCCGGCTTGCCCTCCGGACGCAGGACATTCGCTGGAAACACGGTGAGACTGCTCATTTCGTGTATCACTTTTCCCGCTTAACCGAGGCCAAGCCGCTGGCGCGTCAGGCGGAAAGCAATTACGCCCAGATCAAGGAAGACCTCGGAGTCGAAAAGGATCTCCTCGAAGGCAAGTCTCACATCATCCTGTTTTCTGACAAAACCAAGTGGGCCATCTTCCTCTCCGACGCCCATCTGCCCGACTGGGCGGGCGCGGTCGCCTCTGGGCGCGAACTATTCATGCTGGTGCAACCCGGCGACAAGGACGCAGCCGACCGGCTGGCGCACGAGATGACGCACCTTGTGTTCTTCCGCTTCGTGCCAAGGCCGGTGCCGCTCTGGCTTCACGAAGGCTTCGCGGAGTACGAGAGCAAGGCGGCCTATGCGAAGTTCAAGGGCATCGGGCTCAAACCAAGCGACGTCGCGCGCTCGTCACCTGCGGATTTGAAATGGCTCACGTCGTTGAGCGCGTATCCCACGAACCCCGCTGAGGTGGTTCAGTTCTACCGCGAATCGGAGCGACTGGTGCGGTTCCTCATCTCACGCCATCCCAGAGGACAGTTTGTGCCATTCGTGAATTTGCTTGCGACGGGAGCAAGTTTCGAGGAAGCGTTGTTGAAAGCGTATGCCGCGCAGTACCGGAAACTCGATGACTTCAAGAAGACCTTCGCCCGCTTCCAGTAACCATGCCCACGAAGACCGCCGCTAAGCCCGCAGCCACCAAGGACAAATCCGACGCAACGAAACAGCAGGTGTTTCTGGTGTTCGGTTCGGACGATTTTCTCGTGCAGAGTCGCGCCAAGCAGCTTGTGGAGTCCCTGGTGGACAAGAGCGCGGGCGACTTCGGTCTCGAAACCGTCGAAGGCCGGGTGGAAAACTCCGCACAGGCGGTTGCTGCGATCAAGCGGGTGGACGAGGCATTGAACACCCTCGCGTTCTTCGGTGGCGGGAAGACCGTCTGGCTCAAGAACGCCAACTTCTTTGCCGGCACCCGGGCCGCGGAATCCAAAGACGTGCTGGCGCAACTCGAGTCGTTCGGCGAGCTGCTCAAACGCGGATTGCCTTCCGGCTTTCATCTGGTCATCAGCGCCACCGAGATGGACAAGCGCCGCAGTTTTTACAAGACGCTGCAAAAGGCGGGCGAGATCGTCGAATGCGGTGGTACGGACAAGTGGGGCAAAGTGGACATGGAGCAGCTCGAATCGTTCGCGCAAGACAAGGCGCGCGCGTTCGGGAAGACCATCGCGGATGGCGCCCTCCAGTCGCTGCTGGCGTTGACAGGCGGTAACTACCGCGCCGTGGCATCCGAGGTGCAGAAACTCGCCACGTACATCGGGGAACGCCAACAGATCACAGAGGCCGACGTGAGCGCGATCGGCAGCCCCAGTGCGGAATCGCTGCCCTGGGATCTCCTCGACGCCATCGGCGAGCGCAACCTCTCGAGAGCGCTCGAAGTGTTGCACCGCCTGCTGTTCCAGGGCGAGAACGAGATCGGCCTGTTGTTCGCACTCGTGGGTCGGATTCGTACGCTGCTGTTACTGCGCGAGTTGATGGATCGAAAGCTGGTGCCGGCATCAACGAACTACGGCTGGTTTCAATCCAATCTCCAACGCGTCGCGGAACAGGTCGGCGATGAACTCCCGGCGGACAAGAAGCTCAACCCGCTCCTGCAGCATCCGTTCGTCGTCTTCAAGAGCGCGCAACAAGCTCAGAGCTTCTCCCTGGTCGAACTCCAGCGGGCAATGGAGTTGCTGCTCGACGCCAACAAGCGTCTCGTCAGTTCCTCGATTGACGCCAAGATCGTCCTCGAGCAAACCATCATCGCGCTGATCCAGCCACGCTAGCGATGAGTTCTGCCACGCCCGAGCCCAAGGTCAGCGTCATCATTCCGCTCTACAACATGGGGGCGTACATCGGTGCCGCCATCGAGAGCGTGCTCGCCCAGACCTACCGCGACTGGGACGCCTGGATCGTGGACGACGGCTCGAAAGACAACGGCCCCGAGATTGCCAAGCGATATGCAGCCACGCATCCTGACCGGCTTCACTATCTCGAACACGACGGCCATGCCAACCGCGGCGTCAGCGCATCGCGCAACCTCGCACTAGATCGTTCCCGCAGCGAGTTCGTGGCCTTCCTCGATTCCGATGATCTATGGTCTGCCGACAAGCTCGAGAAGCAGGTGCGGATTTTTGACACCCACCCCGAAGTCGGCATGGTGTACTCATGCGCCCGGCCAATTCGAGGGAATGGCGAGCCTTGGTTTCCGACCGACAGCGAAGCTCCTGTAAAAATTGCGTTTACACCCAAAGGCGAGCCCCGCGTCGGTTACGGAACGCCGAACCAGCCGCTCGCACTCTTCGAGGAACTGGTACGTCACTGCTGCTTGGTCAACTCCGCCGTGATCGTGCGTCGATCCGTGTTAGACAAGGCCGGTCGCTTCGAGGAGACGATGAAGTACGCCGAGGACTGGCTGCTCTACACTCTGGTCGCGTACCACACGAAGACATGGTTCATTGACGAACCGCTCGCGAGCTACCGGATGCACCCGACACATTTTTCCGCCAGCATCGTGGGCAACGACCTGGCTCGTTTGCAGGGTGCCGCCACGTTTTTGGAAAAACTTCCCAAGCGACTTGGCGTTCACGACCCCCGGTTGCATCGCCTGCTTGCCGAGAACCGCTCGTCACTCTTTGGCCGCTCGATGACGTGTGCCGAAGAAGCATGGCAACGCGGCCGCCGGAGCGAGGCGTTCACGCTGGCCAAGTTCGCCTGGCGCACGCATCCGAACCTAGTGTTCAGCCGCCGCACCGCGCGCTTCATTCGCACAATCTTGGTGGGATCACGCGGAACCTGACGATCGGGCGGCCCCCCCGTAGCTGCAGCGTGCCGCCCACATTCAATACAATCGTGTCTTTGTCGTTTCGCTCCTGTAACGCCGCGGTTTGTTTCGTGGGAGTAGGAGACTGACGTCGGGATGCGCTCTGGGGCCAAGATCGGTGTCGGTTGCGGCAGGCGAACGTGGCCTGTGCGTTGGCGTTGTTGCGAACGGTCCTGTTGCGACCGGTGTTACGGTGCGGCTGGGGGGACGCTGCCGGAGGTCTTCGAGCGCGTGGCCGCGCACCCGAGTCACGGCTTGCATGTGCTTTTCCGTATGTCCTTCCCGTGACAGAACCCGAACACCCTGAGCGAACGGTACGGGCGCTACGAGTAGTTCGCGGCTTTCCGTTGGTTTGCCGGACAGGCTCTGAGTTCGTCAGCCACGCGACTCGGTCGCAGTCGTTTCGACCGGCTCGGGGTGCAGCCGGGAGGATTCGCGGGGAACGAGTGTGGCGGGACACACGATCATCGCCTGTTCCTGGTTCGGATCGTTCGCGATGACGTTGGCCGACAATCAGAGCCGCGTTGAGTACACCTTGCCGCAAGCGGTGGTCAGTCCCTACTTGATGATCGAGACGGTGAGCTATCACCCGGGCGGGTCTGAGTTGAACTGGGTGATTGATAAGTTCGAGGTCCTCAGCACCAACACCGTCGCCGACACCATCCGTTGGAACAATCGCATCCTCGCGCCGGTAGGCACGGTAGGCGCGGTCTATACCGGCTCGGCGTCGGAACTGACAAACAGACTGTTCTGGTCGTTGGGCGTGGCGTGGGCGGACGAATCCTGGCGACCAACTCCCGGCTTCACGGCCACGCTCAACCCGGCGGACGGCATCGAGCGGCTGGGGTTCTCGTGGGGGATCAGCGCGCATGAAATCGGCTACCCCGTGTTCTCCGAGTTTGATTCTCCAAAAGACGTTCGCGTGATCTTCGATACCCGCATTACCAACAGCTTTACTTTCGCCGACTCCACCCATTACGCGGTCGTCGAGCTGCCGCAGACGGTTTTCGCCAGCAGCATGACCGTCCTGGTGGACAGCATCTACGATCACGGTTGGAACGACCTGATCTACCTGCATGAGGCCGAGGCGTTCATCCCCGAGCCGGGCGCGATGCTCTTGGTTCTTGTCGCGGCCGGTATGCTTGGCTTACGATCAAGACGTGCATGAGCCGTGGTGCTCGGAACGCGTTTACGCTGATTGAACTCCTGGTGGTTGTCGCCATCATCGCCATCCTCGCGGCGATGTTGTGGCCGGCATTGAGGCGCGCCAAAGAGACCGCCAAGTCGGCCGTGTGCGTCAGCAACCTTCGCCAGCTTCACCTGTGGAACCTCCTTTACGCCGACAACAACGACGGTCAGATGGCCGCCACGCCCTACGGCGCGCCCGACTGGACCGAGTGGTATCCGCTCTACCTCCGCGAGTGCGGTGGAATGCAATGGTTCAGCGAACCGTCCAACGCGCGCAGCCCGCTTGGTTGTCCGGCGTTCCCGAGTTCGTCATTCGCGTTCAGCGTGCCGCCGAACATCTGGGCCGACAAGATTTGGCCCGACGCTCCCAAGCTCGGCCTCAACATCCACATCCGTCGCAGCATGAACAACGGCCTCAGCGGCAAATGGTCGGTCATCTCGGCGAAGCCGTACACGAGCGAATTGATGCTGGCGATGGACGCATTCGCCGGCAACGCCGACGACCCCGCCGGTGGCTGGAGTATGTGTCCGCCGCGCCACGCCGGGCGGGCCAACATCATCTTCGTGGACGGCCACGTCGAATCGCGGGAACCGTTCAGCAGCTCGTACCCGAGGTATTACACGCGCGCCTGGGGGCGCCGTGGGATCGTTTTTGGGGCGCGGAATGATGCCGCGCCGAGTGCCATCCGAATCTCGTGAACCGCGCCATCGCTCCATGACTTCCACCACACGAGCCGTCGTTATCACTGTGCCCGGCAGGGCCGGGCTGCGGGAATTTTCCACCCGTCCGCTCCAGCCGCACGAGTTGCGCGTAGCCAATACGTTCAGCGCCGTCAGCGTCGGCACGGAGTACCTCGTCGTTTCCGGCCAGATCCACGATTCCGTGATGCCCCGCCTGCTCGGCTACCAAGCGGTCGGTCGCGTCATCGAGATCGGCCATGGACGTCTCCGGCTACAAGGTCGGTGACCGCGTTTGCTCGGGCAGCAGCCAGTTTCAGCCGCAGGGCCTCGGTCACGGTGCCGGCAACGCGCACCAGTCGCACCCGATCGTCTCGGATGAAGGCGATTGGGCGCAGACCGACCTCGATCGGTACCGGGTGCTTTACCTGACGTGGCAGCAGGCCGAGATGTCGTCCGCGATGAAGGCGAAGGTGGACGCCTTCGTGGCGCGCGGCGGGACGGTCGTGATGGACGCGATGTGCAAACGCGAGTTGTTCCCGAAAGCCGTTGTCGTGGACGTGAACCCGGACACCTATCGCGGCCCGCACGGGTTGAACGGCACGATGCCTTGGGATTGGGTCGAGCAGAGCGTGCGCAAGCTCCGGGCGACTCTCGATCCGCTGGTGACGCTGCCAGGGCGGGTGGAGCATCCGCGGTGCTTGACGTATTGGTTGCGGCGGGCGGAATCCACCTATTGCCTGGTCATCAACGAAGATTACGCGCCGCTCCAGACCACGCTCACGCTCGCGCAACCAAAGGGCGGGTATGACTTGCTCACGGGCCAGCGCATCGAGCCGACGACGAAGCTCGCGGTGGACCTGCGAAACCTGCACGCCCGGCTCTACGCGTTCACGCCCGCGCCCGTCGGCTCGCTCGGAGTGAGAGCCACACGAAAAGTGACGGCAGGCGGGACGATTGCCATGACCGCCACACTGCTCGACCGCGCCGGCAAGCCGCTGGAAGTGATCGCACCAGCGACGTTTTCCATCGCCGATTCTGAAGGTCGCGTGCGTTGGGAGCGGTGGATTCCCATCGGCCCGGGGATGCCACCCGCGACGTGGGAGACTGCGGCGACGGAGGTTCCCGGCACGTACACGGCGACGGTGCGAGAACTCCTGAGCGGGAAGACGATGACATTTCCGATCACGCTCGGCACTCAAAACGTCAAATCGTTAATTATCTATTTGACGAATTGTGGAAAGTTCATACCCGAAGATCGGCGGGCGCTGAGCACGCTCTGGCACAACAAGGGAACAACATGGTCGGTGGTCGTCCGAAGCGATCAAGCGTCGCTCAGGCCGTTCGCCGAAGAATTGGCGCGAGAACTACGTCAGCGCGGCCTGAACGCCCACCTCTGGCGCAACCCGGAAACCATTCCCATGCCGGTCGGGTATCTCTTTACGCCCGCCGGGGAGCAGGCGCGCGAGCGCGTGTTTGCGGGCGAAGCGATCGGAGAGCGGTTCTACCTCCACGCCAAGGAGGCGCCCTATGCCGAAACGTGGGAGGAACGCACTGGCACGGCGATCTATCGCAACGTCATCTTTCTCGAGCTTGGCGATGAAAACGGCATGCGCGTCGGCGTCCGGCAATTCTCGGGCGACCACGATGCCATATTCCTGCGCGGGAGGAATACAGCGGAGTTGCGCCAGGTGTTGCGCGAGGCGCTCTCGCTGCGACCAGCAAACAACCTGTTCGGGCCGGAGCCGGGACGAGTGGCCCTGGGCCGAGGGTATCTGCTGGGCAACGCTCGCGACGAAACCAGGAAGCCGATTCCACGCCTGCAACCGATCCGCGCCACCGTCACCGAGCAACCGATCACGTGGGCCGATCAACTCGGACGACCAATCGAGAAGATTGATCTCTCGCCGAACGGCCGGCAAATCCTGGTCACGCATCAGGGGAGGTTCAATGTCGCCGGTCAGTTCGCCGCCGATGGCACGCCTGCACGCGCGTTCGTCCGCACACTTCGGGGCGATGGCGGCCACGATCTCTTGGGCGTGGACGATCAGGGCGTCATCGGGATTGAGGTGGATGCGTATCGGAAACGCTTGCTGCGACCCGGCGGCGATTTCAGCGACGAACAGCCGAAACCACTCTGGCAAACCGGGGACGGACGGCAGTCGCTGCGTTACGAACCCTACTCCGCCGAGGGAAAGGACGAGCAGGGCAAACCGAGATCGGTCACGAAACGGAAACTCGTTCGCCAACACGGTGACGAGATCGTTTATTCATCTGAAGCACTCGGCAACCTTCCCGGCGACCTGCGGCCAAGCCCGAACGGCGCGTATCTCTTCCAGGCCGCCGACGGGCTTCATCCCGGCATCAGACTGAGTGATCGCTTCGCCACGATGCACGACGGACTCACGGGGAAACAGCTCTGGCAGAAGAAAGCTTGGTGGGTGTACCCGGGCCTCTTCGCGTCGTCCATCACGTGGAGTGGCGACGGCGAATCCGTGGCGCTCGTTCGCAACTATCCCAATGCCGATTATCACGGACTCAGCCCTCCGGCGTATCACGGTTGTATGTTGTCGCTCGTGCGCGCACGCGATGGCGAAGTCGTCGCTGAAGGTTCGCCGACGACCTGGACGGAAAAGGTGCTGGTCGGCGTTAATGCGCAGTTCGTGATGGGTGTGCCTGCATTCATGGCCGATCACTACTGGCTGCTCCAACCCGGCAACGGCTTGACGAAAGTGAAAGCGACCGATGGCTGGCTGTACGATGTCGAACTCGACCCATCGGGCCGGCAGGTGTTCACGCTCGACCTTGATGGCGTCCTGCGTCGTCATCAACCGACCGGCGAGGTGCTCTGGTCGAAGCAACTGCGCACAGTGGCGGGTCCGTTGCTCGGCATCTTGAAAGCCATCGGCGACGACGTCTTGCTCGGCTCAACCACCGGCCCGCTCTATCGTCTCCGTGGCAAGGACGGCAGTATCCTGTGGAAACAAATGACGACCGATCACCTGTAGGACGGGCGGCTCGCCTGTCCAACCTCTGCGATCTGGAAGTGGACAGGCCAGACGCCTGTCCTCCCACTGCTCGACTTCGCTCATTCGCGCGAACGGACTTGCCAACGATCAACTCGCAGACGTATCAATTCCGTATCACGTTGTGGATCCGAAACGGATCGTTATTAATAGGAAAATGCCATGACATCTCGTGAACGTGTTCGGGCCGCCCTCAATCATAAACAACCCGACCGCGTGCCGCTCGATCTCGGCACGACGCCGGTAACGGGCATTCAAGTCAGCACCTACGCCAAACTCCGCCAAGCGCTCGGACTTCCCGCAAAGCCGCCCAAGGTCGAGGAACCGTACCAGATGCTCGCCGAGGTCGAGCCGGAGGTGGCCGACTTGCTCAACTTGGACACGGTCGGTCTCTCGATGCCGACGACGATCTTCGGTTTCCCGAACGTGAACTGGAAGCCGTTCACGTTGTTCGACGGCACCGACGTGCTCGTAAGCGAGTACTTCCGCACGAAGCTCGACACCAACGGCGACCTGCTCCTGTACCCCGCGGGCGACACCAGCGTGCCGCCATCGGGCCGGATGCCGAAGGGCGGCAACTTCTTTGACGCCATCCCTCGGCAGGAACCCGGCGCCGAGGAACACCTCGACCCACGTGAGTTCGCCGAACAACAGATCAGCCCCTACACCGACGAGCAGCTCGCCTATTTGCAGAAGCGCGCCGACGAACTCTATCGCACCACCGACAAGGCGATTGTCGGTTGCTGGTGGCAGGGCGGCATCGGCGACATCGCGCTCGTGCCCGGCCTCGGCGTGCCGCGTCCCAAGGGAATCCGCGATCCGCAACGATGGTACGAGGTGTTGCTGGAGAAGCCCGAGTACTCGAGGGAGATTTTCCAGATTCACATAGACATTGCGATGAAGAATCTCGAACTCTACCGGCAGGCCGTCGGCGACAAGATTGATGTGCTCGTCGTGAGCGGTACCGACTTCGGTTCACAACGTGGTCCGTTCTTCGCGCCGAAGATGTACCGGGAATGTTTCAAGCCGCACCACAAGCGGATCAACGACTGGGTCCACAAGCACACGAAGTGGAAGACGTTCTATCACTCCTGCGGTTCGATCGCCGCGATCCTCGACGACATGGTGGAGGCCGGTGTGGACATCATCAACCCCGTGCAGTGTTCCGCCTTCGGCATGGACTCGGCGGAACTGAAGAGCAAGTACGGCGACAAACTCACCTTCTGGGGCGGCGGCATTGATACGCAGCGCGTGTTGCCGTTCGGCACCGCTGAGGAAGTGCGCGAGCAGGTCGAGGAACGCATTCGCATTTTCGGCCACGGCGGCGGGTTCGTGTTCAACACGATTCACAACATCCAGGCCAGCACGCCGATCGAGAACCTGATGACGATGTTCAACACCATCAACGCAGTCCGCGGGTTGCCCCCGGCACAAGCGGTGGCGTGAAAAGACCAATGCCCATTCCTTTCAGGCAGAATCAATCAGGGCAGAATGATTCTGCCCATCATCATTCTGCGTAATCTCCTTGCGGACCAACCTCCTCATGAATCATCCACCCATCACGCCGATTGCGGAGCGTTCCGAATGGGGCGAGAGCCTGCAACGACTCGCAGCCAAGCCAATGGAGTTCTGCGAGCAGTTCCCGACCATCGCGCGGCGCTTCGAGGCATGGTGGAATCACGATCGGCTCGACCGTCCCATCTTCATTGCCGCGGCGAACACCAACCCGAAACGTCCGATCAATCGCCGGCTCGATCTGCTGTTCACGCCCGAGGCATGGTTCGAAGCGAAGCTCGCGGACATGAAACAGCTCCACCGGGTCGGCGACGCGTTGCCGCACATCCGCGTGGATTTCGGCCCGGTGCTGCTCGGTGGAATGCTCGGCGGGAAGATCGAGTTTGGGGCGGACACGACCTGGACGCATGCGTTTATTAAGGACGACTGGTCGAACGCGCCCGATTGGACTCTGCGTGACGACAATCCGCTCTGGCTGCAGTTGCGGAAGCTACTTCGGATGGTGGCCCAGGACGCAGCGAACCGGTATCTCGTTTGCATGCCCGATCTCGGCGGTTCGGCGGACGTGTTGTTGAATCTGCGCGGCTCGCAGCCGTTGTGTCTCGATGTGGTGGAAGACCCCGATCGAGTGCGTGGCGCGATTGATGCGATCTATCCCGCGTGGCGCCGGGCGTTCACCGAGTTGTACCGTGCCGCCTTCGAACACGGGGCCGGGCTCATCCACTGGTTGCAACTCTGGTCAAGCCGCCCGTACATGATCCCGGCCTGCGACTTCAACTTCATGATTGGCCCGAAGCAATTTGAGCGCGTCTGTCTTCCCGACATCGCTCGTCAGGCCGCCACGGTGGGACGTGCTGTGTTCCACCTGGATGGCCCGGGCGCGGCGCGGCACATTGACGCGTTGCTGGAAGTCCCTGACATCCAGGCGATCCAGTTTACCCCCGGCGAAGGTACGCCCTCGGCGCTGGCGTGGGTTGAGATGTTCCGCAAGATTCAAGGGAAGCGTCGCTCCGTGCTCGTGATCTGCCCAGCGAGGGAAGTACCCGCGTTGTGCGAGGCACTTCGACCCGAAGGCTTGGCACTCATGGTGACCGATTCGCTTGCCCCCGAAAAGCTCGACGAACTGTACGGCCAATTCACCCGAAGGTATCTATGATGACCGAACGCGAACGATACATCGCGACGCTCACATTCCAGAACGCCGACCGCGTCCCATTCCAGCCGGGCCACGGACGCCGCTCGACGCTCAAAGCGTGGCATCAACAAGGGCTGCCGCCTGAGATTGACGACTACAACGCCTACGTCTGCAAGCTTCTCGGCATTCCCGAAGCCGCGCCATCGGGAAACCAGGTCACAGCCGGTGTGAGCTTTCTGATGATCCCGCAGTTCGAGGAGAAGGTGTTGGAACGCAAGCCGGGCACGCTCGTGGTGCAGGATTGGAAGGGCAACATCTGCGAGATCGGTGACGAGTTCGACGTGACGTATCTCCGCACGGCGATTGATTTCGTCACGCGTAAATGGATCAAGTGTCCGGTCGAATCGCGCGCGGATTGGACGGACATGGCGCGCCGCTACGACTCGAACGATCCAAAGCGCTTCCCTGCCGACTGGGCCGAGCGGTGCGCGAAACTCAAGACGCGTGATTACCCGAGCGGGTTCGTCGTCAACGGCCCGTTCTGGCAACTGCGCGAATGGCTGGGTTTCGAAGGTCTTTGCATGATGATCATGGACGACCCCGATTTCGTTCGGGAGATGATCGCGTTCTGGCAACAGTTCGTGTCGCGTTTGCTGGCGAAGATGTTGGCGAGTTATGTCCCCGACTGGATCGTGATCAGCGAGGACATGGCGTACAAGTCGAAGCCGATGGTCGGACCCGATCAAAGCCGCGAGTTCCTGCTTCCGTGCTGGCGGGCGTGGGTCGAGCAAGCGAAGGCTGCCGGCGTGCCGATCCTCGATTGTGACTCGGACGGCTACGTCGGCGATCTCATCCCCGTGTGGATCGAGGCGGGCATCCACTGCAACTCGCCGCAGGAAGTCGCCGCCGGCAATGACCTGCCGGCGTATCGGAAAAAGTACGGCACGCAGATGGCCTATCGCGGCGGTGTGGACAAACGCGCGATGGCCAAAGGCGGCCAGGCGATCCGCGACGAGATCGCGCGGTTGACACCCACGATCGAGGCGGGCGGTTTCATTCCCGGCTGCGACCACGGGATTCCGTTCGATGTATCGTGGCCGAATTTCGTCGAGTACTGCCGTTTGCTGGCGCGCGCAACGGGATGGTTGACAAAATGAACTCACGGCAACGCGTCCAGTGCGTGATCGAGGGCAGGCTTCCCGACCGCGTTGCCGTGTGTCTCCACAACTTTCTGCTCGCCTCGAAGGAAGCCGGCATCCCGTTGGAGAAATATCTCAGCGAACCCGAGGCAGCCGCGCGCGTCCACCTGCATGCGGTCGAGAAGTACGGCTACGATTGCATTCTCATTGATCTCGACACCACGATGCTCGCGGAAGCGATGGGCGCCGAGCGCGACTGCACCCCGGGCGAGCCCGGTCACATCGCCGCGCCTGCGATTCGAAGTCTCGACGAAGTGGACCAGCTCCGACCCGTGAACCCCGAGCGGGATGGTCGGCTGCCGGTGTTGCTCGAAGCCGTTCGCATCATGGCGAAGAAGGCCGGCAACGAAATTTCCATCCGCGGCAACGCCGATCAATGTGCCTTCTCGCTGGCCGGGCTGCTGCGCGGGATGCAGAACTTCCTGATGGATCTCGTGGATCACCCCGACCACCCGGGCCTGCACCGGTTGCTCGAAGTCAGTTACCAGAGCCACCTTGCCGCGCATCGTGCGGTCAAGAAAGCGGGCGCGCACTTCACGTCGCTTGGAGACAGTCCCGCCGGGCCGGACGTGATCTCGCCGAAGCTGTTCGCCCGGTTCGCGCGACCCTGGCAGGAACGGCTCGTCAAAGAACTCGCCAAGGACGGCATCTTTACGGCGATTCACATCTGCGGCAACACCACTGCGATTCTGGATCAGCTCTCGGCCTATGATTTCTGCGGGTTCGAGTTGGACTATAAGACGGACGCGCGTCGCGCAAAAGAAACCGTTGGTCGGAAGCATGTCTTGTTCGGCAACGTGGATCCGAGCGGCGTGATCGCAATGGGCACGCCTGCCGAGGTGCGGGCGAAAACAAAGGAGTTGATCGCCGCATGGAAGCCGGGTGGATTGTTCGTGCTCAATGCCGGCTGCGCCATTCCGGCTTCGACGCCCTCGGAAAACATCCGGGCGTTCGTGGCTGCGGCGAGGGAGTTTGGGACGTATGCATAAAGAAACAATGACCCCGCGCGAGCGCTGGCTCGCTGTGTTGACACGTCAAAAGCCTGACCGCGTGCCGATGGATTATTGGGCGACGGCGGAAGCGAACGAGAAACTCTGCAGGCATCTTGGCTGTACTCTCGAAGAAGCGCATCGGCGACTACACATTGACCAACCGCTCTCGGTTGGCCCGAAGTACGTCGGCCCGCCGCCGAAGGACGGCGAGGACATCTGGGGATTCCGATACAAGGAAATCCAGCACCAAGGCGGCATCTATCGCGAATGCGCCAATCACCCGCTCGCGCAGTACAACTCGGTCGCGGAGATCGAGGCGGGCTACCGTTGGCCGAACGCGGATTGGTACGATTACTCCGGGATTCCAAACCAGATCAAAGGCCAGGAGCATCGGCCGATCCGCGGCGGCGGGAGTGAGCCGTTCCTCCTGTACAAAAACCTCCGTGGCGACGAACAGGCGTTCGTGGATCTCGTCGAGAATCCCGACATCGTCGAGTACTGCCTTGGGAAAATGTTCGAGCTGGCGTACCAGCACACGCTGCGCATTTTCGAGACGATCCCGGGCAAGGTGATGATCACCTACGTGGCCGAAGATCTCGGCGGACAACAGGCGCTGCTGTATTCGCCGAAGCAGATCCGTCGCTTCCTGTTGCCGGGAATGAAACGCATGATGGACCTGACGCGTCAACACGGCTCGTTTGTGTTCCATCACAGCGACGGGGCGATCCGCGACATCCTGCCGGACCTGATCGCGGCCGGCATCCAGGTGCTCAATCCGCTTCAGTGGCGATTGACGGGGATGGATCGCGAGGGACTCAAACGTGATTTCGGCAGCAAGGTTGTTTTTCACGGCGGCGTGGACAATCAGTACACACTGCCCTTCGGCACCGTGGCGGAGGTGCGGCAGGAAGTCGCCGACAACTTGCGCATCCTCGGGGCCGGCGGCGGGTACATTCTCGCGCCCTGTCACAACATCCAGGTGGTCAGCCCGGTCGAGAATATCGTCGCGATGTACGAGACGGGGTACGAGTTGGGGTGGCAGTGAAGAAAATCCGAAGCACGAAATCCGAAATCCGAAACAAATCCGAATGAAGCCAATTCAACGCTTCCCGGACAAGCGCGCCAGCGGAGTCTTGTTTGCTCCTTTTCTGGATTTGAATTTCGAATGTGTTTCGGATTTCGGATTTCGAATTTATGCGGAATTCGCCATGACTTCCTGGCAACGCATCAAAACGGCCCTCGATCATCGTGAGCCGGACCGTGTTGATCGGTTACTACTCCACGCCGGAGGCGCATGCAGCCCTCAAGCAACATCTCGGCGTGGCCGATGACGAGGCGCTCTACCGCCGGCTGGGCGTGGATTACCGGCGTGTCGCACCGAAATACGTCGGGCCTTCCGAGAAAGCCGGTGACCTGTACAACTACGACGTCGAGGAAGACTTCTGGGGTATCAAGCGGTGGCCCGTGAAGAACGAGTTTGGCGGGACTTACATGCAGATCTACCACTACCCGCTCGCCCACGTGAAGGAGGCGCGCGAACTCGACGATCTCCCGTGGCCCGACCTCGGATGGTGGGACGCCAGCGGAGTCGAGGCGCAGATAGACAAGCTCAACAGTGACGGCAACCGCAAATGGTTTTTCTGTTTTGGTGGCGGCGGATTCGAGACGCCGTGGTATCTGCGCGGGATGGAACAATTCCTCGTGGATCTCGTCGAGAACCCCGAATTCGTCGAAGCGATCTGCCAGCCGGTCACCGACTTTTTCATCGCCCGCACGATGAAGCTGTTGAACGCCGCGCCCGGCAACCTCGACATGGTCTATACAGGAGGCGACATCGGTACGCAGCGCGGGATGATGCTCTCGCCCAAGCTCTGGCGCGAACGCATCAAGCCGTGGACGGGCCGCCTGATCCGCCATTACAAAAAGCTTGGCTACAAAACGATGTATCACTCGGATGGTTCGTTCCTCGAAGTGATCGAGGACCGTTTCCGTCGTCGGCTGGCTCACATGGTTGGCTTGTTTGCTTGTCGTGCATCCACTGATCGCTACGAGAAACACGCTCGCCCGCAGAACTGAAATCGCTGTTCTCCTTCCGACGCCGGCTTGTCCTTGTCGTTGCATAACCCCTGTTCGGAACGATCTCGCCCTCTACCATAGGTGCCCCACCCCCATGTCAAAATCTTTCTTTTTATTCAGCAATGTTGCGAAAACCAAGCTTGACAACCCGCGGATGGATTTTGCGCAGGCTCCGGGCGCTGCGAAACGGCACGCAGAAAATCGAGTCACGAAAAGGAACTCGAAAAAGTTTCCGACACGAGCGAGTACTCCCCCAATTCTTGCATCGTCTGGCAGGTCGCATGTAAACGATTCAAGTGCCCTTTGCGCAGGGAGACCCGTCCCGCGAACAAAACGACGACATCCTTCCCGCCTGCGACGGCAGGCACGCAATCTTTTCATTTCCAATGCGCGATTGGTTGTTAGAATTGCGGCGGGAATTCACGTATGACCAGAAGCGCCAGCATGTCCAGCCGGGAACGCGTCTTGACGGCCATGCATCGCCGGGTACCCGACCGCGTGCCGTTTGCGCTGGCGGGATTCGCGCCGTTCCAGCTCGACATCTTTCGCAAGAAGACCGGCGCGGAGGATCCGTACGAATATTTCGGCTGCGACATCCGCGGCGTGGGGATCGGGCCGACGCGGCTGCACGCCGACTTCTCGCGCTATCACCCCGCGTTGCCGCCGCGCGCGATCGTGGACGAATGGGGCATCGGTCATCTCCCGACCGAGAGCACCGACGCGCATCATTCCCACCTCGAAGGGTACCTCTACCCGATGCTCCAACTGAAAACGCGGCAGGATGTGCTCGATTATCCGTTGCCCGACATCGAGGCCGACTACCGGTACACCGAGGTCGCGCACGAGATCGAGCGCATCAAAGCGCGTGGACTGTGCGCCACCTGCTGGATGGCGTGTACGATCTTCGAGATCGCGTGGTACATGCGCAGCATGGAGCTGTTGATGATGGATTTCGTGGACAATGCGGAATTCGCCGAAGCGCTTCTCGACCGCATCACCGTCAAACGCGAAATCCAGGCGTGGTCCTACGCCGAGCTCGGCGCGGACATGATTTGTCTCGGCGACGACGTCGGCTCGCAACGCGGCCTCCTGCTAAGCAAGCCGATGTGGCAACGCTGGCTCAAGCCTCGCCTGGCACGCATCATAGGGGTTGCCCGGATGGCCCGGCCCGACGTGCTGATTTTCTACCACAGCGACGGCGACATCCGTCCGATCATCCCCGACCTCATCGAGATCGGCGTGGACATCCTCAATCCGATCCAGCCCGAGTGCATGGACCCGGCGGAGCTCAAGAAGAAGTACGGCCACCGTCTCGCCTTCTGGGGCACCATCGGCATTCAGACGACGCTGCCGTTCGGCACTCCCGAGGACGTGCGCCGCGAAGTGAAGATGCGCATCGAGACCGTGGGCGAGGACGGAGGATTGCTCATCGCACCGACCCACGTCATCGAGCCCGAGGTTCCGTGGGAGAACATCCTCGCTTTCGTCGAAGCCGTACACGAATTCGGCCTGTATCGGTAACGGTTCGGCTGACGGCTGACAGAGTTATTGAACCACAGAGTACGCTGAGGAACGCAGGGGGATCGACCTGTGTGAAACCTTGTGGCTTCGGCGGTTAATACAGGCTCCTTCGAGGTTCGCGCTCTTCTCCCCGGCGAAAATCTCGCGCAAAGCCGCAAAGTCGCAGCGCGGCACAGCCGCAACCAAAGAGGCGTCGGCACGAAACACAAGAAACGACACGAAGAACCGGAGTGCTCTTTTGAGCGATTCCAAATGCAATCTTCGTTTTCATGACAAATGCTGTTTGCGACGAATGCTACCGCCGGCGCCTGCAGAGGCAAGGCACACTTCCAAGCGCGTGTTTGGAAAGTCGCTCGCCGCGTGCTTTTGCCGGAAGGAACGCCGCCCTCCGAGGCGGTTCTTGGCGGAAAACGACGACCGCCTCGGAGGGCGGCGTTCCTTCCCAGCGACTTTCCAAACAGACTCTAAAGTCATGCGGCTCAATTCTTGAAAGCTGCAGTTATCGAATCTGAGTTGGGCACAAGAAACCAAGTTGCCATGCGACCCTTTCTGTCACTTGCCAAGGTGTGGCCTGCATCGGCGGCAAACCGGCAGCAATCGGAGCGATGGTGAAACCGCACCTCTACCGCACAAACCACCGGCACGCTAGTCGCGTTTGCCAATCGCAAAACTTTCGCGTGTACGGATCCAGCGAACGCAGCTTTGCGACCCCGTCCGTTCGCAGGAAAATCCAATTCACATCCCAACCGCGCGAGCGATACTTCATCGGGATCGCAGGTGCGACCCGCACCAAGGGATGAGTGAGCACTTCGTAGGTCTTATGGGCCGTGTGAATCCAGCCGGAGCCGAGCAACGTGAACACCTCATCGTTCATCTGCGATCCAAGCCCCACGCACAGATTTCGGATTCCCACCTTGAACTCCCGGCCATTCTGGTGCGCCTGGTGAAAGGCATCCCACGAGCCGGACGTGATGCGGCCTTGCTCGTCGTGTGAGAGGATCGGCGTCCAATCATCACGAACGAAGTAGCGATAGACTTCGAAGTCGTAGATGAAGTTGCGACTGGGCGCCAGCGTGCCGACATCGTTCTCCTCCATCGGACTCATCTTGGGCATGGTTGCGGGACGCGGCACGACGCGATGCGTTCCGGGTTGGGCTGTCGCCACGGAATCATCAAGTGCGAGATTGGCGCAGCACTGCTGTCCGTCCATCCCGTACAGGAAGAACGATGTGCGTCGGTGCATGTTCGGGTTGAATCCCGCGATCGGCAGAATCGGCTGACGCAACGTGGTGATCCCGGCAGCGTAATGGTCGTCCACGAGCATCGTCTCGCGCATGTCTATGATCTCCTGCAGCAGCCCGTTGTTGCGCGGGTCCGGCTTGGCCATGTCGGGTGCGATGTGCTCCTCGTATTTCCATTCGGTATAAACGCGCAGGTCCGCCCCGCGACGGATCGCGTCGCAGAGCGCTGCATTACTGCCCGACGCGACCGTCCGGTCCGAACGCAACTCCAACGCGCATTGCCAGGGTGAGGTCATCGTGGTTTGATTACGGGGCCCATCTCATTCACGCCTCGCTTCAGCAAGGTGTTGCCAGCAGCCATCCAGAGCCGAGCCGTTTCCACGGCTTCGACACCGCGGGGAAAACCGCTGAAGCGGTTGGGGGCGCTCTCCGTTGCCCCACCACCTCGCTGAAGCGAGGTGTTAATGAGTGTGTCAGTCATCCAATGGAACCCGGCACGATGCGCAGGCACTAATGCATCTCTGTCTCACACGTGCCGATCCCGCCACGGAAATAACTGAACTGCACGTTGGGATGATCGGCGAGCAACGACATCGGCACGGAGGCATCCGGCAATCGTTTCGAGATCATCAGTGCCGTGAGCCGTATCCCGAACGGATTGTCGTGGTGGCCGGGATGCCAGATGGAAACCTTGTCCGCCTGCCAGGTTTGCACGGGGCCGACCGACATCGCGTGGGTGGGCACGAGGGGGATGTTGCCTTTCGCCGAAGTGCGCGCGTTCTGCACGAGCGTTAAAGGATGCAACTCCACCATCCGCGTGCCAAGCTTGCGTTGCTCCTGAGGCGTGGGCGGTTTGTCCTTGTACTTGCCGGCGCGGCGTGGCGGATCGTTGAACGCCCAGTGCTTGATCTCTCCCTGGCCGCCCTGCATCACGGCACAGCGAACTGCCTTGTACGATTCCTCGTATGCCTTGATGTCGCCGGTCGGGAAATGCAGGTTCTGTTTCGGCATCGCCAGTTCCTTGCGGATACGGTTGAAACAAAGCTCCTTGTCGCAGCGCGCGAACGACAGCGGGTGTTCCTCGTCCACCGCTTTGCCGTCGAGCACCCATTCGTCCATGCCCCAGAAGTGTGCGTGTTTGAGTGGCAGACCGATCTCGTTGACGATCAACGCTACCAACGGCAACTGTTCTGTCGGGCCAATCGGCCCACAGATGCCAACCGGGTTGTCGGCGGTAGCCTGTTTCCACGCGTTGATGTACTCGAGGGCCTCCGCGAGGTAGAACGACTCAAGCGAGTCGTGCATCACGACTTTGAAACCCGGACGGCTGAGTTGCTCGATGTCCTTCTCGGTCAACTTCGCGGCGTCGCGGAGGAGGCTGGCATCGAGCGTGGTATAGTCCCACCAATCGGGGGCGATTTTGCTGAGTGGTCTGGGCATTTCGATTCTCTATTTCGGCGTCGAATTGTAATCGGTGGTCGCGAACGGAACAAGCTGAATTGTGACGGACTGAACAAAGAATCGCGCAGTGTAGGATTTGAGCAAAGCAAGCTGAAGCTTGTACTCCGAACGAGAGATGCTCGACCGTTAGTGTTTGGAGGTTTCAAGCTTCAGCTTGCTCTTCGCTTACCGCAGAAACGCCTCCGTCAATCCACCGTCCACGGCGAGGATCTGGCCGGTGGTCTTGCTCAGGCGATTCGTCAGCAACAAGAAAATCGCTTCGGCCTGGTCGGCCGGGGTGATCGGTTGTTTGGTCAATGTGCGCTCGGCGTAGAACTGGGCAAGCTTGTTCCGCAACGACTCGTCGGACTCGGTCTCGGAGAACGCCACTTTGTACTTCTTCAGTCCGAAGATCACGCGGTCGCGCGGGAACATCGAGCTGCCCTGGATCACGGTCGCGGGAGCGACGCCGTTGACGCGCACCAGTGGTGCCAATTCGATCGCCAGTTCGCGTACGAGATGATTTGCCGCTGCCTTGCTGGCGTCATAGGCGAGCAGGCCTTTCTTCGCCGCGACGGCGTTGGCGCTCGTGGTGATGACCAGGCTCGCCCGCAAGCCCTGTTCATTCCAGATACGTGCCGCTTCGTCCGCGACGAGATACGCGCCGGTGACATGAATGGCAAAATGCATTGCCCATTTTTCATCTGGGATACGGCCCGTTGCATCGGGCGGCACCGTGACGCCTGCGGTGATCGCAACGGCGTCCAAACCGCCATACGCGAGCAATAAATCTCCGAGCATTGCGTGGATACTTTCCCGTCGCGTGATGTCGGCGGCAAGACCGATGGCGGGACCGCAATTTGAGATTCCCGTTCCCGCTACGCCGATGCCGACGCCGTGCTTGTCGGTGATCTCCTTCGCACTGGCCAGCGCCGCTTCCGCTTTCAGGTCCACACACACCACCTGCGCGCCTTCCTTGGCCAGTCGGTGAGCCGTCTCCCTGCCGATGCCGCTCCCGGCACCGATGACGGCGACGACCTGCCGGGCCAATTCCTTCTCGGGCGGCATACGGCGCAACTTTGCTTCTTCGAGCAGCCAGTACTCGATGTCGAACGCCTCCTGTTGCGGCAACGCGATGTACTCATCCATCGTCTCCGCGCCGCGCATGACCTCGACGGCGCAGTTGTAGAACTCGGCCGTGACACGCGACTCGCTCTTGTCCTTGCCCCACGCGATCAAGCCGAGGCCGGGAATGAGGATGACGGTCGGATTGGGGTCGCGCATCGCGGGTGAGGCGGGGTGCTTGCAGCGATTGTAGCACTCGGCGTAATCCTGACGGTATTGCGTTAAACCGGTAGCCAGTTTGGATTTTAACTCGGCGATTCCTTCCGACTGCGGATTCCAGTCCACGTACAGCGGCTTGATCTTGGTGCGGAGGAAATGGTCGGGGCACGAAGTGCCGAGCCCGGCGAGACGTGGCGCATCGGCGCTGTTGACGAACCGCAACATCCGCTCGTCGTCCTGGATCGTGCCGATGAAACGGCGTTGCTGGCTCACCTGCCCACGCAGCCATGGAAGGATTTGCACGAACACCTCGCGTCGCTTCGAGGCGTCGAGCGCACGGTACTGCTGTCCGCCGAATGTCTTCTCGCCCTTGTCGCGCTCCTCCATGTACTGCGCGGCGCGTTCGATCAGATCGAGCGTCAACTCGTAGCATTCCTTGTCGTCGTTGGCCCAGTTGATCAAGCCGTGCTGGCCGAGGATGACGCCCTTTGCGCGCGGGTGTTGCCGGCAAATCTCCTGCAGCTTCAACCCGAGATCGAACCCGGGGCGTTGCCACGGCGTCCAGATTATCTCGTCGCCGTAAATCTGGCGTGTCAGCTCCTTCGAGTTCCGTGCCGCGGCGATTGCGATGACGGCGTTCGGGTGCGTATGATCCACGTGCTTGTACGGAACAAACGCATGCAGCGGCGTATCAATGGAAGGCGCGCGTGGGTTCAGATTGAACGTGCAATGGTTGTACATGCCGACCATCGCATCCTCGACCGGCGTCTTCGGGCCGCGGTTGGGTTCCTTGGCGTACACCGACTGCAGCGCCATCAACTTGTCCTGATACAGCGACGAGAAGTTCTCCTTCTTCGAAGTGCGCAAGTCGCCGCCCGAGCCTTTGACCCAGAGCACTTCGACGGACTCGCCCGTGAGCGGATCGCGCTCGGTCAGTTTCGCCGATGTGTTGCCACCGCCGGTGTTGGTGATGCGCAGGTCGGCGCCGAGGAGGTTCGAGCGATACACCAGCCGGCCGAGTGGATCGAGCCGGTTGGCCACCGCGTCATCCCAAAGATACTGGACGAACTGATATGATTTCATGGTAACTGCTCAGGTAGCCTCCCGCGGCGGGAGGCTGCCTGAGAAAAATCGGGC
>CAZOTB010000030.1:0-48411 GCA_964582645.1 uncultured Verrucomicrobiota bacterium
GCTGGTGGCTCGCGTCGTCGAAACCGCGCTCGGCGCCGTCGGACTCAAGCCGCCCGTGGTGGCGCAGTGACGTTCATGGCGACCCCGTACGACGCTCGGCGAGTCGTCTCAACGTCGCTTCACGTAGACCCGCTGTGACGACTTCGCGGGTTGGCCCTCGGCGAGTTCTGTGGGCGCCGTCTAGCGAGCCCGAACTCGGTCAACAGTCGCGTACACGACTCCCGCGTCGTTGCGATTGCCTCGGCGAGTTCCTTCTGGAGCTTTTCGCGTTTGGTGAGCGGCCGTTGACCGCGCACCTGCCCGAGCCATTGATCCAACATCTTGAGTTCCGCGCTGTTCTGCTCCGCCTCGGAATTGCCCTGATTGCGGTAGAAATCCCGGATGCGCTCCAGTCCGTACTCGATGTTCTTGATGCACAGATCAAATTCGCCACCGGCCAAATGTCTCTCGCCGATCGCGCGCGTGTGCATCATCAAGAGGTAGGGACGAAATTGCTGGAACGACCATTTCATCTCGTCGGTCTCGGCATAACGCGTCGCCAGGTCGAGCACTTTGAGGTTGCGGGCCGTGTCGCGGATCACGCGTTCCCAGTCCTCGAGCTGAACCAAACTCAGGTAGCGGTGATAGTATTGAATTGCCTCCTGTTGCAGCGCGGCGCAATCCTCCGCGTTCAATCGAAAGCCCTCCTCGCTGCCGTGCTCCGCCTGCCAACGCGCGGCCATGTCCTTGTAATGTTCGAGCAGCGATTCCTTGCCGTAGGGACGCTTGCCATCGGGTCGCCCGTCGAGTTCCATCTGGAGCACACCGAGGTCGAGTCGGAGTTGGAGTTTCTCCTGACCGTCGTGGCCGGTGACCTTGCGGACCTTGATTTCGCCGGGCTCGAAGTCCCACCCGCGCAGGAGATTGTTGATGTCGAGGTTCACCGACCCAGTTTCGCAGAATCGTCCTCAAAGTCAAACTCGCTCGGCGTCCGGGGGAACGCCTCGAGCGGATCTTCGAGTTTTCGGTTGGAATTTCCTCGGTTGAATGTGCTGAAACAAGCTGAAGCTTGAACTCCGAACGCAACCCTCATGAAGCTCGCGTTTGGAGTTCAGGCTTCAGCTTGTCGGAGTACCAACAACCAAAGAATGCGCCTGAACGCCGAGCGTGATGGGTTTCGACGAGTTGCCCGCTATTCTAACCAGCGATCTGGAACCCGGGCCGCCACCCACCGTGGAAGTAGCCTTTCGATTTCGCCACGGCGAGAAACGACTTCCGGAACTCCGACGTGCGAACGGGTTCTCCATATGAGTTACGAAGAGTGATCAACCTCACCAAGCGACCACGGAGGCACGGCAGCAAGTCCACCAGATCGAAGTGGCGAAGGATGCCCCACGCCATCGTCTTGAGACCGTAGGTAGGCTGGCTGTAGTAGCGTGTCTCCACCAGGTTGCGGTAGGAATAGAGCATGTCCTCCGCCGTCACCGAGGCAACCCCCCCTTCCAACGCGGCCGCGAAATAGGCGAACAACGCGCCGCTGCCGATTCCATGAACGCCCACAGTGGATATGTCGGATCGAGTCCGCAGGTAGTCGTACCCGCGCAGCACATCGAACACGCGCAAACCCAGCGTGCTCAACCCCAGCATCATGGCGTCGCAACCGAGCTTGTACTCGGTGTTGAACATCTGCAGTTCGCTTTCGTCGTGAGGGCCGACGGAACGAACCTTTACCGCGCCGATACCGCGAACGTCGAAGACGAACACGCGATGGCCCTCGCGCGCCAATGACTCGATCCGAGTGCGCTTGGAGGGCACGTCGCTCGTGCCGCGTTCCAGCAATAACATCGTTGCCGGCAACCGTTTCTTTGGATCGGCACCGCGGGGGTGAACCAGTACCCCGGTGACCACGATGTCGGGCGCGCTGAAGAAGTAGATTTTCTCAGTCCGATACCCGTCCACGACTGCCTCGCTGACGATGCGGGGATGAATGCGGTCACGGCGGCTGCCTGCCTGGTCCACGCCAAGGACGCGGGAGATCGTACGGCGCAATTGAAGAATCGTGAATGGAGAATGGCGAATGGCGGCGAGGCGCTCACGGCTGAGATCGAATACTGTCTTCGCTTTTGGGAAGTCCACGGCGACCTGGCCGCTCTTCGTAGCCCAGAGCTCGCGTTCGGGGATGAGGTCGATCTTACCGGTTCTGAAGTCGGGCTTTTCACCGCGAAAGTGCATCTTGAACCAGTTCACGCATGCCTCGCGCAGCTTCGGCCTGTAGCCATGGGTGGCATTGTCCACGACAAGGCCGACGTTATCTGTCTTGCCGTAGAGCGAGTAAATCCGTTTGGCGCGACGCACCGCCTCCAACGTGCCCTCGATGGGGAAGAAATCGTACGCGACCGCGCCCACCAGCACCGGCTTCGGGGCGATCGCGGTGATGAAATCGTCGTGATCCGGCCCGCCGGGGACGCAGTTGCGCAGGATCTGTTCTGCATCCTGTGCCTGGCCGGTCTTGAGGTAGCTCTCCAGCGTCATGATAAACGTGCAGGGTACCGCCGCCGCAATCCGCGGCTCGCTCATCAGCAGCAGGCTCGTCTGCGTTCCGCCGCCGCTGTTGCCGGTGATGCCGATGCGTTTCGTGTCCACGTCCGGGCGCGTTTCGAGATAGTCAATTCCACGCATGACGTCCCAAACGAAGTGGCGTCCGATGCTCGCGCCTTGCACCATGAACTGCAGCCCGGCATGGGTGTGCTCCAGACAGGCCGAACCAACCATGCGCGTCCCGTGTTCGAAGTACTGCGATCGTTCTCCTTGTCCCACCGGGTCCACGGCAAGGACGATGAAACCATTGTTCGCCAGATCAATGCAGACAGATTGATACGACTCCTGCTGTTTGCCCGCGTCCCAGTGACCGCAAACGAACACGACCGCCGAAGTTCGTTTCGTCAGACCTTTCGGCACGTAACACGCCGCCGTGACGGGAAAGTTCGGCAGTGATTCGTAAATAAGTTTTTCGACAACGAACCTCTCCCGTTCGATTCTGCCAGTGACCCGGGTGCGAAGCGGGGTGCGCTTGGAAGGCAGCCCTCCCATCCCATCCAGAAAATTGCGTCGAACGCGCCTCCGGTGTGCCTCGAACAATCGCACGCTCTTGAGCGCGGCTTTCTCCTGCTCCTGACGACGGAAATGCGCGTCGGCGCGCCGCCGCAGGTCGTCAATCATCTGGCTGGAAACGTCCCACTGTCCGTCCACGAATGGTCCGAATGTTTGCATGGAGATTTTCTATGGTCCGAGCCGGTGCTGTGGCGCGTATCCGAACGCCCGGTGCGCCCGCTCGATCGAGAGCAACGATTCGCGTCCCTTCAACGGGCACGTCAACAGCTTCAGCAGATCGGGACGCAAGCGCTCCAGAATTTCCAGGGTCGGTTCGGGACAACGCGTGTCCGCGGCAGCGAGCGTATAGACTCCGTGCCCGGGCAGGTTCGGCGCTTCGATGGCCTGCCGGATGCCGCGCGCGATGTCGGCGACGTGGACCCATTGCAAGAAATGCTCGGGCCATTCCGTCGTGGGCGGCAGCGGTTTGGCGGTAAACTCGGCGTACAACTCGCGAGACCACACGCCCGCAAACCGGAACGCTGCCGTCGTGATCCCGTACGCACGATGGAACGCCGCGCACGTCTCCTCATTCACGAGCTTGCTGAGGCTGTACGGGTCTTCGACGACCGGCTTGAAGTCCTCGGTCAGCGGAAGGCGATCGAACACGACTGGCTTCCCGCTGATCCGCCAGTAAAACGTGCCAAACGCATTGATGCTCGACGCGACGAAAAACCGCTTCACGCCCGCGCGACGACACGCATCGAGTACCACAAACGTGCCGAGTGCGTTCACTTTGAAAATGTCCACGCCATGTTCCGGGAAGCCCTGTGGGTTGGCGGCGAGATGGACGACCGCGTCCATTCCGTCCACCGCCTTGAGCATTTCTTCGAGGTTCAGGATGTCCGCCCGCACGAACGGCCATTTCGTGTCAAGCGGCTGGAGCCTGCGAGCGCCGCCGCTTGGATCGAACATCGTCGCCGTTTTCGGATCGGAGATGTCGGTGAGACGCAGTTCGTGCGCCTCGCCGATTTCCCTCGCGACTTCGCGCGCGACGAATCCGCCGGCGCCGGTGATGAGGATGTTCATGGTTGCATCCTGTGGTGTATCAGGCGTTCAGAGTTCACGCTTCAGCGTGTCCGGGTCACGCATCGCAGACACGATAAACAGACACGATAAATCGTGAACTCTAAACGGCGCTTCGGATCTCATCCTTTCCCCGTATTTGTCCAATTCAACGTGATGCCGAGGAACGGCTCGGATTTCAATCGGACCATTTCGTACATCTCCGGCGCACGACCAAAGGGGACGAGATGTGTGACCAACGGTTTGAGACGCATCTTGCCCTCGGCCATGAGCCGCAGCGTTGTCTCCATCCGTGGCCGCGTCCAACCCGACACGAAATACGTGGTGATTTCCTGTTGTTGCAAGATCGCCATGTCGGCCCACGCCCGCTCGGGACTGAACCCACAGTACACGATCTGCCCGCGCCCGCGTTCGAGCAACGGCATGTACTCCTTCTGTACCGATTCGCCCTGCACCGAATCGAGCACGACCGCGACGGGCTTGCCGTTGGTGTGCCGATGCACGGCGGTGACGACTTCCTCCTTGCGATTGTTCACGACCACGTCGGCGCTGAACTTCGCGGCGAGCTCCAATCGTTCAGCCCGATGCCCAACGAGAATCACACGCAGCCCTTTGGCGCGTACCGCTTGCGCCGCACACTGACCGATCAAACCGTCGCCACACACCAGCGCCCAGTTACCCCGTGGAACGTCCGCGCGGCTGGCAGCGTTGAATCCCACCTGCGCCACCACCGCGCCGGAGCCTTCGATGTCGCCCACGGAACGGTGCAGCCGAAACAGATGTCCCACCGGCGTGTTGGCCAACGCGACGTGCGCGCCCCAGAACGAACTGACCTTGCCCCTCCATTCACCGGCGATTGCCATGACGCGTTCGCCCATACGCCAGCCGGTGACGCCGGGGCCACGAGCGGTGATGACGCCCACGCGTTGGTAGCCGGGAACGCACGGAAACGGTGTCGGCGACCACGTGAACAGGTTGCGATAGATCCAGCCTTCCGTCCCGGCGCTGATGGTAGAGAGCACCGTGCGCACCTGCACTTCACCGGGTCCGGGGGCAGGCATTTCGATCTTCTGCAGCGCGGCCTTGCACGATTCGGTGAATACGACGGCATCGGTCTGCTGTGTCATGATCATTTCACCCCGAGTTCGATGCTCACGATGTTCAACGAGTTGTCACGACGCTGCTGCGCGGTGTCCCGTTGCTTGCTGCCGTTTATCGCAATGATTTCGTTCCAACCTTCCCGGATTGCGGAAGCGGGGAAGCCGTAGTTGAACGCGACGTGTTCGGGGACATGATGGGTCAATGCACCGGTGGGGAAGAGCAGCCGCTCCGTTGCCTGCGCATCAAAGTTCGGCCACGAGCCGTTGAAGCTGACGCCGGGTTGGTAATTGGTGATTGGTAACTGGAGATTGGGCACTGGTTTCTCGACGACGACCTGGATCGTCAATTCGCGCCCTTTTGGCTCCGCGCACATCGGCAGATGGAAGGCGCGCTGGACCTGCGGCTCGAGCACCACAGGCAAGTGCTCGGGCCACTCGTACATCGGGTGCGACCACAGCGCGGGGCCGGTCGAGAAGGTGTAGTGCTTCGGCTTGCCGCGGAGGAATTCCAGTTCATCCACACGACGCAGTGCCGTGTAATCGGCTTTCACCTTCAGCTCTTGGGTGTGCTCGGGCGTATCAGTGCAGAAATAGTTGAACGTCTCGATGCCATCGGCGCCGAGCACGAGCTTGGAGGCAGCGTTGCCGCGCACGAGAGCGGGGCTGGCGGAGAGATAACGCATGTGCAGTCGCTTCTTCATCGAAGGCGCATACGGTGGGAGATGGTTGGGCGCGTCTTCGACCACTCCGTAGATCGCGACTTTGTCGCCGAACTCCTGCTTCCATTGATCAATGGGGAGGTCCCACGTGGTCTGCCAACTGTTGGTCGGGCTGACGAAGTCAAGCAGACCGTTGCGAGCCATGGCGCGAACGTCCAGGCCGGTGTTGCGAAGGAACTCGAAATTGGAGAACGTGCGGATGCCCATGGGGAATGTTCGCCCGGTTCGCTTTGCCTTTCGCCAGGTCAGGGCGCGAATCTCCGCATGCCAGTCGGTGATCAGGTCAATGGTCTTCTGCGATGCCGGCGGGTTGCAGCAGCACGCCCAGCGGGTCCAATCGAGCTCGATGCCCTCGAAATCGTAGTCGTCCACAAGTTCTCGGATCATCCGCATCATGTAATCGCGGACCTCGCGCTTCTCGAAGTTTAACCCGGCCGCGTCGAACCCGGTTTTCTCCCGACGATCCAGCGACGTGCCGCGCAGGCGAAACCTCGCGTTGGCGAGCAACGGCGCGTTCATGAAACTGCCGCCGTAACTGTTCGCGCCGTGCAAATCGTTCATGCGGATGGAAACCCACGGCGCGATCTTGCGGCGGTGGCATCCCTTGACCGCCTCGGCCACCCAGTCCACGCCGTCCTCGACGAGATCGAGGTAGCGGTTCATCATGGTGATCAAGCCGGCAAAGTATTCCTTCTGGAACTCCTTCGTCATGGGCTGTCCGAGCACGTGCCCATAGAAAAATTTCTCGTCGCCCCGTGTGTAGCCTTCCCACGCCGTGGGTACGACCTTGCTCGGATACCATGCTCGCTGGCCGTTGGGATTGATGAGGAAGGTATCAACGCCGTTGTCGGCGAGGAGATTGACGTACCGATGAATCGCCTTCGCGCCAAAGCGCGGCACCTTCCCGGGCTTGTTCGCTTTGTAGTTGTAGAAAAAGACGTTGCAGTCGCCATTGAAGAGATTGCGGTGATTGCGCAAAGATGCGTTCATTGTCGCACCATTCCCGAAAGCACCGTTTCGCAAAAGTGACGCGCGAAGGCTAGTAGATATTTTCGACTCCCCACACCGTCCAAGCGCCGTATCCGCACCACCAAAAATAGTGGGGATACGGAACGTTGTAGCTGTACTGCCACCACCCTTTGCTGTAATCGAGTGATGGCCCGGTCTGAGAGGGGAGAAACTCCCCGTGCCCGTCCACGAACACGAAGTTCAACCCCTTGCCTCCGTGACGCGGCCATGCGGCCGGAGGATTGAGATCGAGATGGGCACCGAACACGGTCGTGTCGAACATCGTCGGCGACCAGGCACCCGTGTAGTAGCAGTCCGATGCGAGGTAGGTCTTGGTGCTGAATTTTGCGTCCCGCAGAGGATGGATCGGGCAGTACGGAACGCCCGCAATCGAACCCCCGCCCCAGTCAACCCAGAAGGCGGAATTGACTCCGTACGGCGCGCTGCCCCAGAGTGCGGATTTCACATAAGGACATCCCTTGCTGATTTCATTTCCGTACACGTAGCGGACGATCTCGCTGCTGCCGCCGAGGTAGGCAGGCACCGCGTACAGCCAGTTCGTGCCCAGATGAGCTTCGTCGAGATAGCCTTGATGCTCGTCGGCCATGGCGATCAGAGCCACGCCGAGTTGTCGCAGGCTGTTCATGCAATGAGCTCGTTTCGCTTGTTCCTTTGAGTTCTGTAAAGCGGGCAGAAGAATCGCCGCCAGGACGGAGACAATCGCCACGACCACCAGCAACTCGATCAGCGTGAAGCTCAACTTCCGCGAAAAACGGTCCCGATTCGTGGACGCGATCATACCTCACTCCCGCTGATGTTGTAGCCACCGGTCCAGGGCCAGATTGTGGCTTGCCCATACTTGTACCATTCGACATCGTACCAGTTCGCCGTGCCAGTTCGCTTCAGAAATTCGCCGTGGCCATCCACAAACACCCAATGGAGTCCGTTGCCGACTTCCCGCACGCCGGCGGCCGCGCTCGGTTTCGCGGGATGCCTCGGGCGGATCCACACCCCCGACCCCCACGAACCATCGAGTGTCCACAGGGTTTGATGCACCAGCAGATTACAGCTCTCCGGCCAACCTGTGTAGCAATCCGAGATCAGGTAAATTCTGGATGCGTGCACGACTTCCCTCAGCGAATGCATCGGCGTGTATTGAAATCCGGCGAACAGCGTGTTCACTCCGTACGGGAAGGTCCCTTCCACCCACTGACCCACGCCCGAATCAAAGTACGATTTCTTTCGACCCGGACAAAACGTGGCGTCGTCATAGACGGACAGCCGTTTGGCATGGCCGTTCCAATTTGTGCCCCCACCCAGGTACGGAGCCACCAGAACGATCCAATCCACCGCCTGATTGCAGGAGTTGGTCGGGATTGGGTTGCAGGGTGCATTGATGCCATTGATCCAACCGTCGTTGTCGTCTGCGAGGCAATGAAGGGCCAGGGCGACCTGTTTCATGTGCTGCATGCAGGTGGCTCGCTTGCCTCGTTCTTTCGCTGTTTGCAGCGCAGGCAGCAGGAGTGCCGCAAGGACTGCGATCACGGCAGCAACCACCAACACCTCGATCAAGGTGAAACTCTGCTCTTGCGGTTCGCGTCGCGCGTTCAAGGCCCGTAGATTCGAAACGGCCCGTAGTAGGTCCAGGTGGACTCGGCATCCTGGATCGCCCACGGATGCGTTGTCCAAAGGGTGCCGGGCGTTCGTTGCATCCATTCCCCGTGCCCGTCCACGAAGAAGAAGTTCTGTCCCACGCCACCGTGACGCGGGTAAATGGAGGCCGGGTTGAGGTCCAGGTTCGCGCCGTCGAGCGCCCACTCGAACAGGGAGGCCGTGGCGGGCGGGAAGGGGTGATAGTACTCGGAGATTAGAAACGTGGTGGTGGTTCTCCGCACCTCGCTCAGAGTGCGCGGCTTGTTGGTCACGCCCGTGTAGGGATAGCCCCACCACTCCACCTGGAAAAGAGTGTTCAGCCCGTACACGTAGCCGTAACCCCACGCCCCCATTCGGGTGCTCGGGCAAACCTTGCTCTGCTTTCCGGCGGGCACGTCGTTGAGGAGCGGGCTGTTTGCGCCGAAGACGTTCGTGAGCGCGAAGTACCAGTAACCCCCGATGTCATTCGTGCCGAGCGAGCCGTTGCTCTCGGTCGCCAGCACCAACAGCCCTGTGCCCATTTGCCGGAGGTTGGACATGCAGACGATCCGTTTCGATCGCTCTTTGGCTTGTTGCAGTGATGGCAAAAGGATCGCGGCGAGAATCGCGAGGATGGCAGCAACCACCAACACCTCGATCAAGGTGAAACTGGACTTTCCGCAGACACGAGTTGGCGCCAGCATATTTTCCTCTTGCCAACTATTTACCATTTTCGACCTGAATTGCCAGCTTTTTGATGCCGCAGAGTCGGTGCAGTTATTCCCCTGCGAAAAGCCTCTCGGCCGGCTCGTACGTGACCATGAGGTCCTTCAACTGAATCTCGTATCGTGGTGGCGGGATGTATTGGGTCAGATAGAGCACTTTCTCGGGCATCGTGGGGATCAGCTTCTTGAACTTGAGCGGATATTTCACCACGCCGTCGCCGCGGAACCCCGACACGCCTGTCGGGGTGAATCGCCACTGGCTGTTCTTGGGCCAGTGATAACCCTCGCCGGGGTACTGGCCTGGCATCGGGAAGCGGACGAATCGCCAGCCGTCGTGGTTGATGTAGCTGCGGCCCCAGGCGTCGTCGCTGTTCCAGTCGCTGACGTTCATGGATTTGGGATTCAGCTTCGCGAACTCCTCCGGCTTGAGCCAATCAGCCATCCACGGATTTGGGGTGCCCTGTTGCTCTGCGCCGATGGAAATCCAGCGTTGGGCACCGGCATCTTCGAGTTCGAAAATCACCCGGCTCCAGCCGCCGTTGCCGTTGACCATCAGGCCGATCTCGGTGGGTTGGCCGGGAATCTCGACGGGTTTGTTGAGTGCGAGGATCGAGTACATCTGGAGGTACGGACTGCCTTCGCACGGCAGTTTGGGTTTCACCCCGATCCCATTCGGCTCGACCTCGCGAAAGTCGAAGTTTCCTTTCCGACGCGGGTTCATGAAGTTGTACGTCTCCAACTCGATGCTGTTGCCCGCCTCGATGGTCCAATCGGAAAGCTTGTCCAGCGAGGAGACCAGAAACGAATTTGTACCCGGCTTTGGTTCGTGCGTGGCAGCGCCGAGCGTGATCGTGGAGATTGGCCTGGGTGTGGCGAGGTAACAGGGCTCTCGTGAAATGACCAGCCCCGCCTTGCCGTCCGTGAACTCCACATCGGCTTCCCGACCCAAGAGGTTGGTGAACTTCTGTTTCCACTCGCGCGCGAATGTTGCGCGCAGAAATTCCTCGACCAAGTCTTGCCTCGGCTTCGGCCCACAGTTCCTTGCACGTCTTCTGCTCGGCCTCGCTCATCTTGTAGGCCGGTCGGCCCGTGAACATGTCCGGCGTGCGGGTCAGGTGCGGCCCCGAGATGGCGCTCTCATGGAAGGTCAGAAAGCGCGCGGGCGGCGGTTTACCCGGCTCCTTCGCCATGGCCTCCCGAATCCACGTCAGATCGTTCGTGCCGCGGATGCGCGGATCGCTGCCGTCGAGCAGTCCGTACTTCTGCCGGTCCGCTTCACTGGCGCTGCCGGGGCCGTAGCGCATTCCCAGCTTCACGTACAGCGGGCCGAGCAGATTCATGTCGTTGGGCGTGATGTGCCCGCCGAAGAAATCCCACGTCCCGAAGGGCGATTCCTCGCGATGTTTCCGCGTGTCGGGAGCGAGCAATGCAAATGTTGTTTCACGATACGCGATCACTTCGCCGCCGCGGACGATGTTGATCCGCAGCCGGTAATGTCCGCGCTCTTTCACAGGCACGGTGATCGTGCGTTGCTCGGTCGGAAGGGAGTACACCCATGCCGCGACCCGGTATTCCTTGGGGTGCTCGTTGGTCGTCGCCACGCCGCTGTCCGACACGGCGACAGCCTGGATGGTGGACGGAATCCAGTGTTCGTTGCGGACATTGCGCAGGTCGAGATGGAACGCGGGCGTCTGCGGCTCGGTGAACACGTTCCCGGGTTCTGCGCCCTTCACCACCATCGAGACCGGCGCGCGTTCGAGCGTCAGTCCATAGATGCGCACGCCGCTCGACGGTCCGAGCGGGCGAATCTGAAACCGGTACGGGTCGGGCAGATTGATCGCCACGCGGAGTTCCTTGGTGATGTCGAGATCGAGGAATGATCGCTCGGGGAAATCCTGCGCGATGATTTTCCCCATCGCGATGCGGACGAGATAGAAATTGCCCGCTGCGGTCGGGATGGTTTTCACCACGCCTGTCGGGTTCGGGTCGTTGGCGCGGGGCACCGTGGCGACGAAATCGTGATAGACCACTCGCGCCTGGCCTTCCAACACACCGAGCCGCAGGGTGACGACGTTGCTGAGGTTCGTGTCGTTGTCGCACGAAGCCAGCAACCACGCCGCCGCGTAGTCGGCCACGGGCACCTGCACGATGGCGCGCGCGGGATTGTTCGTGTTGGCGTCGCGGTTGTCGTAGTTGGCAATGTAGCTCGGATACTCGGCGGCTTCGTTGTTCCAAGCGCTCCAACCGATCGGCTTGAGGAACAGATGCGTCGCGCCCGGCTTTGTGACGAGGTCGAACGGGATGTGGAGCAACTGTACGCGGTCCGCAGGAGACGCGATGGCCAGCGGATCGTTTGCGACGGAATCGAGTCGCACGGGAACGTACGGGGAACCAAGCGGCAGTTCGCCGATGCGCGCGGTGAGAGCATCCTGCGCCCGGCCGGTCGTGGAGACCGCACTCGCCACCAACAGAACAAGAGCAGTCGTTTTCACAGGATGGGTGATGCTACGGGCGGGACCGATCAGCAGACGAGGCGCTTCATTCGCCCCAGATGCCCGTTCCCCACGCGCTGGCGGGCCACCACTGCGTCGCGCCGGGAATGGACCACCATGGATCGGCAGGCCAGTTCGGGCCGAATCCGACGAACGCGCCGCTTACGTTCTTGAGAAACTCGCCGTGACCGTCAATGAAGACGAAGTTCAGCCCCTCCCCTCGGTGTCGCGGATGGAAATCCCAGCCGCCTGCGACGAATCGGTCCATCGTGTACTCGAAGTGCGTGCCGTAGTTCGGCAGATAGTAGTAGCAGTCCGCCACCAGAAAGATGCGCGAGGCATGACGGACTTCGCGCAGCGAGTGCATTGGATAATAGCCGTGCCCGGTGAGCAATGTGTTGGCGCCGAACGCGTAGGTGATGCCGTTTTTGGAGGGACAGCCGGCGTCGCGATTGAATCCTACGATCTTGCTGTTGTTGCCGAGGTAGTTGGTGACGATATGGATCCAGTAACTCGGCAGGTTGGTGCCGGTGGGGGTCGCATTGGTCGTGGCGACATTGATGCCGTTGATCCAGCCATCGTTGTCCTCGCCGATCAGGAGCAGAGCCGTGGCAACCTGCCTCTGATGACCCATGCAGACGGCGCGCTTGGATTGTTCTTTGGACTTCTGCAACGTGGGCAGCAGCATCGCCACGAGGATGGAGATGATGGCAATGACGAGCAGTAACTCGATCAGGGTAAATGCACGGGCTCGCTTCTCCATTCAGCACCTATGAACGCAGCCGGCGTGCCCGCAAGGCGACAAACCCGGCCGCCACGAGCGTCACCATCGCCAGCGACGATGGCTCTGGTACCGCGGTAAACTCAAAAACGTTTCCGTTGCTCAACGTGGCCAGAATGCTGTATTGCCCACTCCGCACAAAACTCGCGCCCGTGCCTACAAAGTCGGCAATCCCGTCGTTCGTTCCCAAACGCAGCATCGCCGAATCTGCCGACCACGGAACGGATGGGAAATACAAGTGGTAGGCACTTCCGTCAAAGTTGGTGTCCGCCGGCAGGAAATTGCCGACCGTCAAGGCAGGCCCGCCCAAGAGGGGAGCGACCGTCGGACCATTCAGTCCGCCCGCGTTGAATTGCACGTACTGGTACGGATTGTTGTTGGGACTCGACACGAAACGAACGCTGAGTTTGATCCCGTGTACGTAAATGTGATTGCCATACACCCGAAAGAACTCGCTCTCCTGAGGGGCGTTGCCGCCGGGGATGACCTGACCGCCTGAGATCGTGAAGGGATGCGTGCCCGCTGTGACGTGCAGGTACGAGCCGAGGTAATACGTGTAGGCATCGTTCAACATGAAAGTCGTGTCCGAAGCTGCCGCGTAACCTCCAAACGCCGCGCTCACGAAACCAACCGATGGACTGTACAGGCTCAGGTAAGTGCTCCCCGGCTGGTTGTGAATTGTCACGGGCACCAACGCCGCCTGTACTGTTGCGCTCCCCAGCAACCACACCGCTAACATCAGCCCGCTGCCGACTCGAATTGACTTGCCCATAGTTGTTTCCCTTCGTTCCCTGTCAAATCTAGCTTGCAGGATTGGCAAGCACAATCCCGGCACGCTGAGCCTTTTTTCGGCTCAGAAGAAGGCAGCAAATCAGGCGAGAGCGAGGTCGCTTACCGGGACGGACGCACCACTTCCAGCGGGATGTGCTTTCGCAAACGCGGCACCGTGCCGCGCTGAAAATACTGAATCGCCGCCCGCGCGACGACGCGCGCGAACGCCTCGACCGGGTAGGGATAGTACATGGGCGGCGGCACCATGCGGACAGCGTGTTTCATCGTGTTGATGGCCACCACCTCGACCTGCCGTGGCATGTCTATTCCGTAAGCCAGGAACGCAGAAGTCAGCACCGTCGCGGGGATTGGATAGATGACAAGGATGCCGGTCTTTCTCGCGATCCGCCGCGCAAACTTGGCCGCCGCGGTTTGCTGCCGGGCGACTTCCACGGGCAGGCGTACGAGCTCCCCGCGCAGCGGCGGTTTGAAATCAGTACACGTGTGAAGGAACCACCGCTCGGTGTCGCCCACGTGAGGATGTTCCTCCGTAACAAGACAGATTCGAGAAAAACCGCGCCTCACCAGTTCGCGGATCGCATGGAGGATCGCCCCTTCGGCATCGTTCCAGACGTACGGAAGGCGAATCCCAGGAGCCGGCAGGGCCACCAACAGCACACTGCGCCGGAAATCGGCGAACCACCGCTGCTGCGGGTGGCGCAGCGAGATGAGCAACAACATCTCATCGGGTTGTTCGCCTCGCTGTTGAATCGCGCGCAAACGGGCCGCATCGCATCGGTCGGGCACGAGTTGAATATCGTGCTCACGGAGGCGCTCTGAGATGGCCATAAACAACTCCGACCAGACCGAGCTGTCGGGAGCGTGTTTGCCGATATACACCCAACGAACGATTCGCTCTCGTTGGTGCGACTTCGGTGTTGCCGCCGATGGGAGCAAACGCACCCGGGTTCGCGCGGAGATGGACACGACCCCTTCGCGTCCCAGAATCCGAAGGGCTTCCTGCAATGTCCCATGACCGACTCCCAGCCGGCCGCTCCACTCGCGGATGCCCGGTAACGGCTCGGCGATTTCTCCGCGCGCGATGCAGCCACGCAGATAGTCAGCGAGTTGATCGGCACGGGAACGCAGAAACCCGCCCACCTGATTTGCTCGGGACATGGTCGCTCTATAGCGGGAGCACGCGTGGGTTGCAATGCCCGTCGGACACACTCATGGTCCGGGGGAAGGCGCAAGGACCGGTCTGCATGCGCAAACATCCTGCGACCGACGCAAGCCTCCCGTACCGTGCGGAGGAAACGAGTGAGGGTCGAGTACTCTCAGGCAGGGCCGCGGTGGCCCGGCTCAGGGCGGCGGATTGGCCCACAGAACCTTGAAGGTGTCGCTCGAGGCACCGCCATGGAGGATGTGCCGCACCAGCGCGACGTGGCCGTCCATGTAGAGCATGTTCGCGGTGCGCCCCGAGTGACGGAAGGCGTGGTAATAGCCGCAGTTGCCGGTGCCACAGATGTAGTTCCAGAGTGGTCCGGAGTTGATGTCGAAGAAGTAGGGGTTCACCCAGCCGTCGCCAAAGTCCTGGCAGTCCGTCACGAACGGCGAATTGGCGCGGTTGCGGTCGTCGGGACCGGCGAAGAATCCCTTGCGGAAGCCGTACGCGTAGTTGTAGTGGCTGACGTACCAGTTCATCGAGTAGCTGCCGCCGAGTCCGCCGGCGGGGTTGGGCGGCAACGCGGAAGCGCCGCTGATGTACTCGTAATAGGGCGTCTGCACCGGAGACTGGCCCGGCCTGCCCTCGGCAGGGCATCGCATCACCTTCCACCGCTGGCTGAAAGACCAGGTCGGCCATGGTTCCGGGCTGCCGAGGTAGCCGGCTCGGCCGAGATAGCTGAACCACGGTCCATTGCCGGCATTTTGGTTTCCAACCGGCGGAATGAAATCGTCCCAATCGGTGGCGTACAGCGAGAAGCCGAGGTGAATCTGGCGGAGATTGTTCATGCAGACGGCTTGTTTGCCTTTCTCCTTGGCATTCTTCAAAGCAGGCAGGAGCAGGGCGGCGAGCAGGGCGATGATGGCCACGACGACCAAGAGCTCGATCAGGGTAAAGGACCGGCGCCGAAGGAACAATGGGGGATACCGTCGGCAGCGGTCTCCCCCATCGAAATACCGACGGTTCATCGGCAGCTATCTGCGGCGGCGGATCACGAAGCTGGCGAACAATCCAGCGATGGCAGCCAGACCCAGCACACTCGGCTCGGGCACGGTGAACGCGCCCGCGTTGGTCCAGCGCACATAGTCCCACTCGGTGCGACCTTTCAGTTCCGCGGAGTCGTGACCGAAGAAGGTGAAGTTTTGTGCGACCACCTGGCCCGCCGCGCCGCTGATCACCGGCGTGGCTTGATTGCCGATGTTATCAATGTAGAGGTCGGCGAGTCCATTCGACGATACGACGCGGTACGTGTGGAACACGGTCGTGTCAATGGCGTAGAAAGGGGAGCTGTTGATCCGCACGCGATTGTCGTCAAACTCGAGGAACCATCGGCTCTGGCCGTCGCCCCAGAAGTATCGTCCCGTGAACTGCGTGTTGTTCTGGGAATTCAGGCTGCGCATGCGGAACTCAATAGTGTTCTCGCGCGTGCCGCCGCTGGCGCCGTCCCAGTAAGCAGTGTTGTTCATCTGGGCGTAGGTGATCGACGGAGCGCCATTGGTCATCGTGAGAATGCCGCCGCTGACCGTCGCACTCGCGCCGGAACCGACAAAGAGGGTGGTCCAAGCGGGGTCGGAGCCGGCATGGTTCGGCAGGAAATCGCCGTCGTAGCTAACCGCCCAAACCACGCCGTGGTTGGTGAGATTTTGCGATGCGTGCGCCATCGGGTCCGCCGTCAGTCCGCTCACGATTGCGATGAAAAGAATCCGACCAGTCAACCGTCTCATAACGTCTCCTCTGTTCCTGTGTTGCTTTGCGTCCATCCAGCACCAGAGTATCCATGGGGTTGTTTGATTCCGCGAGCGGGAAATCTTGCCAAAAACTCGGACAAGATTGCGCCGCGCAGTTCCTGCTTTCCCGACCGGTCGCGCGGCATATAGTAGTGGCCGTGTACACGTGGCGATCCTCACGTTTGGCAGGCGGGACCGAATGGTATAACTACCCCAGCGCGCTCGCGCAGAACCGGCTCTGCTACCTGATCGGCATGGGCAAAGGAAAAGTGTCTCGCGGTTTTCGCCATGGACACTCGGACGAGGACGGCTTTCTGTTCCAATACATCCATCGTGGTCAGATGTGGCTTCGACTGGACGACCGCGATCATCGCACCGGCCCGGGCGCGGCCTGGCTGGTGGACATGAGCGAACCGGTCACGTACGGCAACGACGGTACCCAGGCTGCCGAAAACTGGTGGTTCACATTTAGCGGAAAGGACATTCCGACGCTGTTTGCCGAGCTGCGCGCCGACCGCGAACCGATCTTCCGAGGCCTCGACCGCGCGCGCATCCGGTCGCTTTACGACGAACTGCTCGCGCTGATCCAGCGCCAACCGCCCGGGTACGAAATCAAGTCCGCCGCCGTCATCCTTGCAATCCTGGGAGAACTCGCCGCTTCGCGGATGCAGGAGCGCGAGTTCGTGACCTTGACCGGGCGCGCCCCCGTCTTGTCCGAGCCTGTGCGGCGCGGGATTGACTACATCACGCGGTTCTACAGGGAGCCGCTGCAACTGAAGCGCATCGCCGACCGAGTCGAGTTGAGCCTGTTCCATTTCGCGCGGCTCTTTCGAAAGGAAATGGGCGTGACGCCAAACGATTACCTGAACCGTTACCGAATCGAGCAGGCAAAACGATTACTCCTCCATAGCAACAAACCCGTGGCTCAGATCGGGACAATGGTCGGCCTCAACGACCCTACCTATTTCGCGCGGATGTTCCGCCGACACACGGGCAAGACGCCCAAACGATTTCGGATGCGAGGGGGAAAGTGAGCGTCGAAGGGACGGCAACCTGACTCGGTGGACGATGCGCATTCGACGTCGCGCCTGCCGCGATCAGCCGCAGTCTCGCCCGCTTACTGCCGCCACACGTGATCGCTGTAGAGCTGGAACATCGTGTCTTCGTTCAGCGGTGCCGCCTCGGGCATGCAGGAGACCGGGTTCGGATACGAAGGATCGGAGCGCGTTCCTTCGAGCCATTCTGGGTTGAGCTTCACGTCGCGACCGAGCACGAGGAAGGGAGGATTTTCGTAGCAGGCTTTGTTGCCTTCGACCCGGTAATACAACACGCGGCGGTTCGGTCCCGAGAGTACCATCGCACGGGAGGTCATCGTCCATTCCGCGCCTTCAGGCTTGAGATCGGGATGGCAGGTTTGCCCGGCAATGCACACGCGCTCGGGGTACGGCACGGCATGATCGGTGACGATGTGGGCCATGTCCCACAGGGACGCGCCCTTGCGGCTGGCTTCGTTCACCAGTTTCAGAAGCCGGTGGTACCGCGCTTCGCATCCCGCCCAGTAATGCGCGTCCGGCGAATGCTCCACATCGAGGCCGCGCAACTCCATGGATTTCCGGTGAATCTTGTCCCGAAACGCCTTGATCTCGGGAATGACGACCGCGCATGCGGTCACCGCGGCAGAACCATCGTCAGAATAGCGGAAGCCCACCCGGCAATTCAGCTTCTCGTAGGCGACCGCACCATTGTCCTCGTCCACAATGATGCCGTTGTGCGGGTCCCAGAAGTCCACGTATCGGCGCAGGAACTCCGCGATGTCCTCCACCTTCCGACAATCGTCGGGCAGAATCTTGAACGGATTGAGCGGAAATATCTCCGTCGGTTCTTCGTCGCACATCGTTCCCGACGAGACTCCCTTCCAGGCGAGGCGCTGTACATGATCGGGACCTTGCGTCGGCACATCCATGAACCACGGGAGCGGACGATTGGGTTCGTCCCAGTTCCGTCCAAACAGCGGCCCGCCTTCCGTGCTGTTGGGAATGAACACCGCTGTGCATTCCGCTTTCGGAGCCGGCGTGCCTTTGCCGATGTAGCGGGTCAACAGCCGTCGGGTGTGAAAGAAATGCCACGTGTAACGAAACGCCAGTTCGAGCGGTCCGCAACCGCTGCCCTCCAGGAAGCCCTTGCGCTCGGCAATGAGCAGGTCGGGCAAACCCTTCGTCTCCGGGAAGCGCGTCAAGCTGGGCGCGCTCGCCATTCGTTCCCGGTCGAGCTTCACCAGTTCGTGCGCGTAATCGAGACCGGCGCTGGCAGGAAATGAACTCCGTGCCGACTGGAACGCGGATTCAATCTCCTGCTTGATCCTTTCCCGGACGGCTCGACCCGCTGTGAGTCCTGCCTGGTACGCTTCCGTTGTTGATAACCTCTTCATGTCTTCTTCCCCGCGGCAAACGGACTCACGACTTCATTCTACCGAGAAAACCGATTGGCGCAACGCACGATGCCCGACCCGTTCACCGCGTTACGCCGCGAAAATTCGCCCGTAGTTCTGCCCGCACATTTGTCCGCCGTCGGCGACGATATACTGGCCGGTGACAAACGCGGCCTCGTCGGAGGCGAGGAAGTAAATCACGTTGGCCATGTCGTCCGCGGTGCCGAAGCGATTGAGCGGGATGAGCCGCAGGTAGTTGCGGACGAACTCGGGATCGTCGAGTTCCTTCTTGTTCGCGGGGGTGTCAATGACGCCGGGGCAGACCGCATTGCAGCGAATGCCGGCCGGGCCAAGCTCCACCGCCAGCGTGCGCGTCAGGCCGAGCAAACCGGCTTTCGCCGCGTCGTAGCTCGATGCCTTCGGACTGCTGGAGAGGGCATTGCGCGAGGAGACGTTGACGATGGCCGCGCCTTTGACCTTCTTCATGGCGGGAACGAATCCCCGCGCCAGCGCCGCCGCGGCGACGAGATTGACGTTCAGTGACATCTGCCAGTGTTCGTCCGTGCTCTCTTCGATCCGCTCGTAGAACCAGACGCCGGCGTTGTTGACGAGGACGCGCGGCGCGCCGAGTTCACTCACAATGCGGCGCGCGAGCGGCGTGAGAGTAAGGATCTCGTTCAGGTCGCAGCGGTACGGGTGCACGCGGGCACCGAGCTTCGAACGCTTCAGCCGCTGAAGTCCCTCCTCGGAACGATCCAGAGCCGCCACGCGGTACCCTGCATGGATGAACTTCGCTGCGGTGGCGAGCCCGATGCCACTGGCGGCGCCGGTGATCACCACGAGAGGTTTTCGGAGTTGTTTCTGTTTCATGACTTGAGCAGTTCGTAGAGACCGACCGGAATCCCGTCCGGATCGAGCGCGAACATGATCTGGCCCATGAGTTTTCCTTCGCGCACGGAATCGCCGGGCGGGTTCACGTAGCTTGCGCCCGAGGCTTTCAACTTCGCGAACACCGCCGCCATGTCGTCCACGATGAAGCACACGTTGGCCGAGCCGATCTCCGTGAAACGAGGTGTTCGCGGTTCCGCTTTCGGATTCTGGTACTCAACCAACTCAAGCAGGTGATCGCTGCCGGCGCTGTCTTTCAACGCCACGACGCGCAGCTTGACGCCGGGAATACCGAGCATCGTCTCGAAGGACGCGCCGTCGCGCATCTTGTCGTAGAGAAGTTGAAACCCGAGCACCTGCGTGTAGAACGCGATCGAGCGTTCCATGTTCGACACGGTGAAGGCGGTGCGAAGGGCTTTGAGAGTCATCGGTTGCCGGCTGTTTGCTTGCGGATGATAGCAGCGCTCCAGCCTTCGGCAATTCTTAATTCGGTCCAGGTCTGGCTTCCTCTCGTAACCAAAGGCGCGGTGTAGTCAGCTACTTCCTCGCCTTTGTCGTTGAACACATGAACTTCGTGTTTGGACTTGTCGCCCCAGCCGTAGAGTCCGCTCACCTTCGTGAGGATCCGTTCCTTGCCGATGATGTACCCCTCGTGCAATTCCAGAGGCGTGATCGGGAACATATAGCTGGCCAGCGTCGGATGCGTCGGGATGATCCGGTCGCTGTACCAGTTATAAACGCAACCGTAATCGAGCGCGGCGAGCATCCAACGGTAGGCGTCTTCCTCGGTGCGCTCAGTGAGATGGTCGCCGAGCGCGACGGGCGAGTAGAGCAAGGTCTTGGCGCAGTTCGCGATCGAGCCGGTCTCGGTGTACCGCTGGAACTTCAACCGCGCGATGGTCCGCGTGTAGGGCATGCCGTTGGCGTACAACGGCCCGCGCGCCAAGATGCGCTTGATTTCCCGGGCGCGGAAATCCTGCGACAACAACGCCAGCGAGCTTTTCCTGCGCTGCAATTGAAACGTCGTCGGATCAATGTCGCCGCTGACGCCGTCCCACGGTTCGCCGTAGTGATATTCGCTGACGCTGTACTCCATTTCGTCCCAATAGACACCGTCCGCGCCGCACGGGCCGAGGATGAGGTCAATGTTCTTCGCCGTCTCTGCGCCGAACGCATTCGTCAGCGTGGGAATGAAAATTTTGTCGTAGCGGTACACGCCACCGTAATCCACGTGCGAGCCATCAGCCTTGAGCACGCGGTCGGCTTTGAATCGCTCCTCGTTGCCGGGATAGTTGTCAATGAAGCAATGGTAGTAAATGACCGTGCGCAGGCCGGGCACGAGCCGCTTCATTTGTTGGTTGTGCTTCGCATAGACCGAGTGGTCCACCTTCTGGAACGAAGTCGAGTACGGCGCTTTGCCCTCGAAGCGCGGGTAATCGTTCGCCGAGCAGAGCAGGTGCGGGCTTTTGTTCGTGATGTACCGCGTCAGCATCTCGTCCGACCACACCTCGCCGCCGACCGGCTTCGGGCCGGTGCGCAGGAACGCGGTCTGGTAGGGCAGCGTGAAGTTCGCGTCACGCACCCGGCGGGCGGCGTTGACCAACGACCAGAAATCGTTCGTCGCCGTCGGAACGATCGCCCATTTTGCGGTGTACGTGCCCCCGGCTTTGAGCACGAAGTTTGGGTCGGACAACCCCATCACGCCGTCGGCGCACGATTGCTGGACGTGGACTTGGAACTCGTCGTTCATCGTCATCAAGCCGATCCCCGCCGCTTTGGTGATGGCGAACACGCTCGGGTTGCCGGGATCGTGGATCGAGCCGCTGTTCGAGGCGGGCGAGATGCCGGCCAGCCAGACCTGTTTCATCCGCCCGCGCAAGTCGCACGTGTGGCGTTGCAAAACCGGCACGTCGTCCTGGGAGAGATTCTGGAACGCGTCGAAGACGATGATCGCTTCGTTCCGCTCCTCGATGCGCCGGGCGTGCTCGTAGAACTTCGTCGAGCCGCCGTTCCACTTGCCGTCGGGGGAAGAGAACCGGCTTTGGACGACGAATACGTCCCCTCCGATTGTGATTTCGATGGTCGCTGCGTCCCGTTGCTTTGCCCGGTAGGACTTCGGGAATTTCGCCTGCGGCACGATCGTCGGGAGCGCGCCGGTCGGCGCGGGGCGACGCGGCCGGGGCGGCGGCGGCGGTGCTTTGATCAACAACATGAGATCGGCCACCTCCATGGTGCGCGCGTAGTCTTTGTCCGCAACGCTGCGATTCTCGATGACGAGCGTGTTCGTGCCCGGCTGCAGCAGATCGGTGACGCGATACTCAAACTCGCACGCTTTCGCGCCGCCGAGCAGGCCGTAATGCGGGTCGTTGTCCACCGCGACGAAATCGGGCGAGAAATAGACCGACGCCTCGCCCGTCGAGGTGACGAGCGTCTCGCTGAGTCCGCCCATCGTCTTCGACGTGTGCGGGCGATTCGTGAATCGCGCGCCATCGAGCTGCCGGCCATTCAAGGCCATGCGCAACGCGCCCGTCGAGTAGCCGGCCACCTTCGAGTGGGCGATGCGAGCCTGGAGAAACACGTACCCATCCTTGCCGTCGGGGACCGGCGGGGCAGGGAACGAAATCGTCTCCGACTGCCCGGCCCTGATGACGATGGACTCGCGCAGCTTCACGGCCCGCGCTGGCAGCTCGCCCTTGCCGGCGGCGTTGCCGAAGACCATTGGGCGCAGCCGGGTACGGTTCGGTTGCCAGCGGTCGGTCGAGAGCGTGAGCATCTTTTCCTGCTTCGGCTCGGCGGCGTCGGAATCGGAGATCGCGAGTTCACCGTTGAAGTCGCGGCCTTCAGCGACGTTGGCCAGGCCGATCAACTCGAACGGAATCGCCGCTTCGAGCGTGTAGCCCTTCGGTGTACGTTTCGCCGCGACCTGGATGCCTTGGACGCTGTGGCCTTCGGGATGAAAGAACACCGCCTCGGGTTTGGTGTCCGTCAGCGGATCGCCGGTGTGCTTGAGGGTGCCGGGGCTGAACCCGAACTGCCATTGGCCCGTGCCGAGCGCCATGCGATCCGGCTCGTGGCCGGGAGTCAGGTCGAGATAGAGGATGATATGGTCGCCCTTCCACATCTCCAGCCCCGTCGTGGTCGAGCTCGCGTCGTCGTTGACTTCGACGCCGAGATACAACGCGCCCGCCCGCCACGCCATGCGCCCGCGCGCGGAGAGATCATCGGCGTTCTTCCAGACGTCGGGGCTGTACGTGCAGTGCGCCCGGTCGTCGAGGACGAATTGATTCGGCACGCTGTCCCAGTCGGCGAGGTCGCCGTCAATCGTGAACGGCGGGTCGGGCTTGAGCGGGACAACGAGGAGCGGGTCCGCGGCCCACAAAGGAAAGGCAAGAAGCAACCCCGCGCCGATTCGGAACAACCGCAGATTAAGGAGAGGAGTTTTTGTTTTCATCTGCGGTTGTCCTGAATCTGCGGGAGGTTCTTGAGTGTTTCCACGGCGGCTGCGATCAGATCTTCGCAATCGGGGTGCAGCGGGTGCGGCTGCCCGAACCACGGAAACGACGTCCGTCCCTCGTACCCGCCTTCGACGGCGATTCGCCGCGAGGGGAGGTAGCACGGCATGTGGTTGCAGTAGCCCATCGAGTACGTCTGGCCGGTCGTGAACGCCGCTTTTACCCGCCGGCCAAGATCGGTGCACGGCTCGCCGCCGAGGATGACCCAGCGGTAATCGTTCGCGAATGCGAGCACCTGGATTTCATAAGGGATCGTCCGTCCGGTGAGCAGCCGCTTCCATGATGCGAGTGTCTTTTGATTTGAAAGCATCGTCATCGCTTCCGCTGTCGGCAGGTCGCGTCCCAGTCCCCTCCAGAATGGCAGCCGGATGGACTTCGTGGCGAGGCGGAACGCCGGTTCGAGCGGCGCCGAGAAGGGAAGCGCCCGTAGAATGTCAGCGGTGATTTTCGCCGAGATGACTTCGATATCGGTCTGCATGTCGCGAATCCACCCGCCCGTAAGCGGATTCGGTGTGGTCATCTTGCTGTCGCCGGTGATGCCCTGGAGGATCATGGTGTGTGATTTCGCGCCCAGCTCCTCCGTCAGCCGTTCGCGCGCTGGGCCGAGGTAATGCGGGTCGTATTCCGTCCCGGCCCAGGTCGTCGGATGGCCCGACGCAATCACGACTATCAACCGCAACCCATCCTGTCGGCGCAGATCGAGAATCGGCAGCGCCCGCTCCGGTTCGTCGGAAAAATTCGGCGCGTTGATCCACTGCATGCCGTCCCAGCGGCGGCGATGCGTGACCTGAGTGTTCGTGCCGGTGACGACGCGCAACTCAGCGGCCCTGGCCTCCCGGGCGGCTTTCAGTCCGATCTGAACGAGTTTGTTTTGCAGCTCGCGCACGGATCGTTTGTCGGGCGTGCCGAGGTCGGGCATGCGTTTCACGCCCCGCAGCGTCTGCGGTCCGCAATGCGTGTGAGAGGCGTTGACGATGATATGCGTCGGCGGCAACCCAAGCGCGCGATGCAGCCGGGCGCGGAGCTGGTTCGTCCACTCCTGTTCAAAGCCGATCACGTCCGCCGCGAAGAGCAGCACCGCCGCGCCGTCGTCGCTTTGCAGAAACGCCGCCTGCGCCAGCAATGCGCGGGCGCCGGGTCGTCCAAGCCTCACCGAGCCGGCGAACCCCGCCAGGGACAATGGCCGGTCGGGCGTGATGTCGGTTTGAGCGAAGCCAAGTTTCATCTGGCTTCGGCAATCTTCAAAAAGGTCACGCCAAACCACGGCGGCGTCGAGGGCGACGCAGAGTCGCCGAGGTTCTTGATGAGCACTTCGTTGTCGCCGACCTTCAGCGCGCCGTCGGGGATCGGGAAGGACCTGGCAGCCCACTCGTTATCGGGGAACTCGCTCGGGCCTTTGAACACGCTCGTGCCGTTGACCAGGATCTCGATCGGCGCCTTGTGCGGCGCGGGCCAATTGTCGTCCATGCCACCGACGGTGAGCGTCGGCCTGGCGGGAATCTTCTCCAGTTTGAGCGTGGCTTTCACCTGCGGAAAGGGACTGCGCGCGCCGTAGAGAATCCGGCAGGGCTGCTGTTTGTAGCGTCCGGTCTCCTTCGCACCCTCGAACGATGTGTCGTGGCCCACGAACGCGCCCACGGCCTCGGGATCGTACGCGCCCGCGAGCGCGGGCACGTCGCGAATCGCGAGGGTTACCGGCTGTGGCTGCGTTTTCACGATCGCGCCGCCTTCGAGTTCTCGCACAAGGTCGCGTGTTCCGTGCACGAACACCAGCATCGCAAGCCGGTCGAGTCGCGCCAACGGTACCCGGACACGCTTTCCCACCTGCTCGAATGGCATCTCCACAGGCTGCGGGTAATCGGGGCTGACGAGATAAACGGCTTTCGTTGCGGGCACTTCCGCGCTTACGACAAACGGGCCGCCCGCTTGGGGAAAAACCGGGTCCAGATACCGCGGGATCGCGCCGGTCTTGATCTCGACACCGAGGAAATTGGCAAGCGTGACGATGGTGTTGTGGACGGTGCCGTGTTTCTGCGTGGTCGCGTTGAGGAAAATCCCCCGGCGCAAGTTCTCGGCGGTGACTTTCGGCGCCGCGCCGGTCAGCACCGCTTTCACGATTGTCTCGCGGGCTTTCTCGTCGCGCTTGTCTTCCCATGCTTCGCCGGGTTTCACGAGTGGCGCGCCGAAGCCGAGGTGCTGCGTCGCGTATGCGAGTTCGGGACGGCCCGGCAGCGCGATCACTTTCCCCGAACCGAACGAGCGGTCAGCGCGCTCGCGGCCGTTCTCGTCCCAGCGCGCCGTTTCGCCGGTGGTCACGAGCGTGCCGCCGTTGGTGACAAACGCGCGCAGATTCCCCAGCGCGCGATCCGACATCAACGCGACGTGCGGCAACGCGATGGTTTCCATGCCGTCGAGTGTCCCTTCGTCGAGATCGCGGTCGGTCACCGCGCGGAAAACAATGCCGCTGTCCATGAGCGCGTTGCAGAAGTTCACGTAGCCGAACGGCAGTTCCGATGAACCGGCGTTGAGGGGATGATGGTCTTGGGTGAGATTCGAGAAGACGACGCCGATGTTGGCAAAGGGTTGCCGGTGCGCGAGGAGCTCCTCGTGTTTCGTCTCCCATGCCAGCAGCGGTTGCCACGACGGCGCGTCGGACGGCGCCTGCCACGACCACCAGTGCTTGATGCCGAGCGAGAGACCGAGCAGGTGGTTCCATGTGAAGTCGTGCGGGAACGTGCTGTAGAACAATCCCCTGCTCACGCCGCTTCGATGCGCCGAGAACGCCTGCAGAACCTTGAACTCGACCGCGTTGTTGCGCCAATAGTACGTGTAGAGGCGCGGTTCGCCCTCGCATTCGACCTCGATTCCCTGCACGTCGGCGTAACGGGCGATGACGTCGGCGTTGAGGGAGCAATTGTAATAGGCGGCCGGGTAGGTGAGGTTCGACATGTATGCCCAACTCATTGCATGCGGTCCGCGCTTTTTCCTGAGCACGTCGCGGATTTCGTTCTGGCGCAGCACCACCTGCTCGGCGCGCCACTTCATCCAGCGATGGTAGTCCGGGTTCTTCGGGTGAAACCAGTCCGCGGGCTTGCTGTTGGGCGGGAGTTCGATGCCGGTGTCGGTCTTGAACTTCGCGCGACACGCTGCGCAGCCGCAGCCGTTCGGGTTCGCGTAGAAGGTCTGGATTTCGTCCACCATCAGGCCGTCCACCTGCGTGGCTTCGATGAAGTCGGAGACCCGCTGCAGGTAGAGCCTCCAGAAATCGGGGTTCACGTAACACATGTAGGCGAGGCCGTAGTTTTTGTTGTCGCAGGGCTTGCCGGTATTGATGTCCACCATCTGCTGCCCGGGATGTTTCTCCGCGTAGGTGAACGCGACCTGCGCGCACGTAAGATGTCCGATGAAGCGCACGCCTTCCTTGTGGAACGCGTCCACCAGCCGCCGCGTGTTCCTGACCAGGTCGGGAAACGGCAGGCCCACGGTATCGGTCTCGCCGGGCGCGACCTTGTCATCGGTTTCGCGCAACAGGTACCGGGAATCCTCGGAAATGACGACGTTGAAACCGGTGTCCGCGATTTCCTTCGCCAGCCGGGCGGCCTCCTCCGTCGTGACAGCGGCGCGATGCTTCACGGTACGCATCCGCATGTACGGCAACCAATCCGCGTCGCCATGTTTCTTTCCCCGCACGAGTGGCGCGGTTGGATAGCCGATCAATTCGCGGTGGCCCTCGTAGCGGTCTGCGAGTTCGGGTGGCGGCTCGGCGGCGAAACCGAAAGAGACGAAGAGGAGCACCCCGCAGATTCGGGACAACCGCAGATTACGGAAGAGGCGTTCTGATTTCATTTGCGGGGGTCCTGAATCGGCTGGTTTCGGGCCGCGCCGACCGGTTGAATCACGGGGCGATGCTCGAAGCCGTTGCGCACGCCCTGCACCACGTAGTCAAACCGGCCGCTTCTTCCCGCCGCCTCGCGCACGACGATACGGCGCGTGCTTTTCTCGACCGTGTAAAGCTGGAGAGGCTCGCCCACGGGCGCTAGCTGCACGGTCAACCCTTCCTCGCGCGTGACCATCGAGAAATGTTCCGGCAACTCGATGAGGGCCTCGCCTCCCGACAGTGTAGCCGTGCCGCGCACGTACGTCCCTGATTCCGGGCCTTCGAGCGAGACGTAAGCAATCCGCTTGTCGGGGTCGGTCGGATGGCGCTCGACGAAGTTCTTGCTGCCGCTGACGGTGAGATCGCCGTGGACGTGCAGCAACCCGTCGAACACGGTCGCAATGGTCGCATTGGAGGGGTTGATGTACGGGTAGTCGAAGTTGGCGAGGTCGTTCGGGCCGATCCGCAGATCGGGCATGGCAAGGTCAAACCGCATCCCCCACGCCGCGCCGTCAATCTGGTTGTCCTCGATCCGCCCCGCACTCGCGCCACCGCGCGCATAAATGCCCGCCCAAGTCGTGTCGGGCGCGGCCACCACGTCGGTGATCGAGTTGCCCCGCACCATCAACCGTGTCCCTGGATTGCCCAACGCAATGCCCGCCGCCATGCTGTCGCGAACCACGTTGCCCGAGAGGAGCACATCGTCTGCGTATCCCAGCCCGATTCCGCCCTGACCGTAGCTCTGGACCACTTTGTTCGCGCCCGCGACGACGTTATGGCCGATGGTGACGTGGTCGGCAACAAAACCGGGGCCGCCCCCGGCGAAGATTCCGTAATTGCCGTTGTTCGCCGCCGCGCCGGGCGTGGTCGTCCCCTGGTACACGTTGCCGACCACCGTCACGTCACGCAGAATGTCGCCGGGCTGGAACGGGTTCATGGACACGCCAATCAGCACGTCGCGCAGGATGTTGTTCGCCACCGCCAGCCGCTGGCCGGCGTGAATCATGATGGCCTGGGCGTTGACATAGGACTCGACAATGTTTTCCGAGATAACCACGTCAGTGCAGACGCCGTACGGCGGAGTGTCGGTGCTGTCCAGGCCGATCGCGACGGTGAAGCCCGTGTATTGCGGGAAAGCGAGATAGTTGTGGGAGACGCGCACCCGCGAACAGGCGGTGAGGCGGATGCCGCCCGTGATCCCGGTGATGCGGTTGCCGACGATTTGGATGTCGGACGAGCCGAGCGCGTGCACGGCGTGATGGCGGAAGGCGGTGAACGTGTTCTCGCGAACGCGGATGTGGGAACTGCCCGCCGAGATTTCGATGGCCGTGTTGCGGCTTTCGTTCAGGTTGCCGCCGACGCCGCGGAAGGAAAGCCCTTCGATCAGCAGGTCGTTGACGCCGACGACGTTGAGGATGTTGTTGGCGTCCACCGCCTGCAACAGTTCGGCGTGGCCGTAGATGTGCGCGACGGAATCCGGCACGGTCAGGGCGCGGACTTTGTATGTCCCCTTGGGAAAGTAAATCCCCGCCTTGCCCGAGTTGAATGCGTTTTGCACCGCCGTGGTGTCGTCGGTTGTGCCGTTGCCCTTCGCGCCGTACGTTTTCACGCTGACGACGTCGCTGAACTGGGCAATGGACGGCGTGCTCGTTGCCAGCGCGGCCAGCGCGACCGCGGCGAGGACGTACTTGCTTCGTTTTTGCTTTCTAAACACAGCCAACTCCTTTCTTGGTTTCCGTTTGGTGTGTGATTGCCAATGCCTGCACCTGTCGGGTTTCGAGAGCGCGGCCATAGATCCGCTCGTCGCGGAGTCGCCCGCGCAAAGCCTGCCCAACGCCCGAGCCGATGCGAAGCGGATGAGCGTTGGAGAGGTTGTAGTCCGCGGCGTCGAACTCCGCAGAGGTCGCCACCAGCTCTCCGTCGAGATAAAGCTTCAGAGATTTTTGTTCGCGCACCGCGGCGATGTGATGCCAACCGAACGGCAGCGCGCGATCGTGCGTCGCCATTCGACCGGCCTGGATGCTCTTGATGCGGCCGGAGGGCAGCGTTCCAGCAAACAACCGTCCCTGGGAAACTGCCATCGCCCAGACACGCCGCAGATAGACGGGCGTGTTGTCGAGGTTGCCGACGAAAGTGAAAGCCTTGTCGTCCATGCGCCAGACGTTGGCCATCGGGAGCGTGCCGACATAGACCTTGCCGTTGTAGAGCGCCATCGCCAATGGTGACGTTGCTTGATTTCGACTCGAGTCCACCGTGCTCGGCACAATCCCGCTCGAACGGCCAGTGGGCAATCAGTCCGGTTTCCATTCTCAATCCTTGATACTCTCAGGCCACCAACGACGGTCGTGATTTCATCGTCGCCCGCCCTCGACGACCCGGACCGCTCGGCCCACCTTCTGCGCCCGCCTCGCGGCTTCGGCGATGGCGACGGCCTCGATCATGTTGTTCATTTCGATACCCGGCACGCGGCCCGTGCGCACCATGCGGCGGCACATCTTGAGGATGTTGGCGGCGCCCTGCGGGAAGAAAAAGTCGTTGATGGTCGGCGGCGCGTGAGCAGCGCAGTCGCTTCCATAGGCACTGATCTGAAACGTGCAATGGAACTGCGGCCCAACGTCGCAACAGAGCACAACGCCATGTTTGGGCCGCCCCGAGCGCCCGCCATAGGAGAGATGCATCACGCCGAGGGGGTGGTCGCCCATCGCGCGCACGGATTCGACGCCGTTGCCGAAGACAGTCAGCGCGATGACGATGGCGTGGAGCTGCCCGGCCATCGTGATGCCACCGCCAATGACCGTACCGCTGTGCGCGCCGCCGGTCTCGGGAAGTCGCGCGGCGAAGTGCTTCACCTGCGGCAACGCTTGCAGGATGGAACACGAGAACAACGGCGCGCGATGGTTCTTCGCCAACGCGAGCAGCCTCTGCGCGTCGGCGGTAGTGAACGCGAGCGGCTTGTCAATGAACGTCGGCACGCCTTTCTTCAGCCCGGGCGTGGCGAGCTTGAGGTGATCACTGCCGTCGCCGTTGCAATCGGCGACGAAGACGAGGTCCACGTCATCGCTGACCTCCTCGAATCGGTCGCACACCCTCGGTTTGCCGCGGAACACCCGGGCTGCGATCTCGGCATCGTGGCGGTTTTCGTCCCAGAGCTTGACCAACTCGAAGCCGGCAACCTGCTCGCAGGTCATCTTCGTCGGATTGTTGTACTTCGTGTAAAAGTAGTAGTGGTTGCCGCCACGCATCCAGGAATCGCTCGCCGGTTGGTCCATCGGCACCGGCAGGTCGAACACCAGCGGGTCGTGTTTCTCCATCAACGGCCCGTAGTACATCCCGTGCGTGTCGCAACGAATGAGCCCGACGCGGATCGGCTTGTTCATTTCTTGGCCAGCGGATCGGTATCGGTCCAGTGCAGATCGTCGTAGTACACCCAGTTATTCTCCAATGTCGAGTCGGTGCCTTCGAGCGTGACGTCGGAGATATTGCCGTTGAACTTCGACGGAAACTTCCACGGGCCTTCCGACGTGCGCTCACCATTCACGTAGAGCTGAAACTTCTGCTCCGTGACATCGAGCCGGAGCGTGAGCCGATGCCACTTGCCGGGTGTCCAAGCAGCGCCCGAGTCGGCCAGCACGATCGGCTTGTCTTTGTCGCCCGTGCCCGCCATGACCTTGATCGGGCCTCCGTTGTAGAAATGGACGTCCGCGAACGTGCTGCCGGACACGTCGCGCAGGCGGGCGACCACAATGTAATCGCTCGGGTCACACGCCGGGTGAATCCAGAAATCGTAATACTGCACGAGTGAGGAGAGGGGCCGGATCCCGTCGCCGCCGTCAAAGCGGCGGTTGATGCTGGCCCGCCGCGGGCCGAGGCGCAACGAGTGCGTTCCTGCGTGGACGATATTGGTGACGATGTCGGCGGGCGACTTGAGTGTTTTCCAGCGGAAGATTTCGGGCTGAGGCGGCTGTCCTGTTTCGAGAGTGCCCGCGGCATAATTCTCAAAATCAATCTTGAACAGGTCGGCGGCTCGGGCGGGACCGCCGGCGAGGATGACGAGGGAGGTGGCAAGTGCCACGGTAGTGAATGGTGGAATTCTCATGGTTGTGTTCCTCAGTTCCGATCCCAAAACGTCGGCAGGACATCGTTGCCGAGCTCGGCCCACGGGTTGGCCTGGGTCTTGATTTTGACGAAACTGACGTGGCCGTCGGCCCAACAGACGTTAAGTCCCTGATTGTGGCGCACGTGAGGGTAATACGGCGCGCCGGCATCGTTGGCGAGGTAATATCCTCGCGGCTCGCCGTTGGCGCCGGAGTTCGGATAATAGGCGTCCAGCAACAGGATGGTCTCGCCGGGCTTGGCGATATCAGACAACCGCGCGGTCGGATATGCGGTGCCGCCGTAGCGGGAGCTGCTGCCGATGTGTAGATAGTTGTAGCCGTAGTTACACCATTCCTCGCAGGTGACGTACTCGCCGACGATGTCCGAGCCGCGCATCGAGGGACAGATCTGGATGCCGCCGCGAAACGGGAACAAGTGCGCGATGTCCGACAACAGTCCCGGCCAGCTTCTCGCGTGATTGCCGGGCGGCAAGCCGTAGGCGTAGGGCACGAAGTATTGGTCGGAGTCGTTCAGGTACATCAGGTGAGCCAGTCCGAGTTGTTTGAGGTTGCCGAGACACTTGGAGGCGTTGGCGCTTTCCTTTGCCTTGTTCAAGGCGGGCAGCAACAGGGCGGCAAGAATCGCAATGATGCTGATGACGATCAATAACTCGATTAGCGTGAACGCACACGCATCACGAGGCTGGCGGCGCGCGGATGGCATGGTCAGTAGCGGTCGAACCAGCTCGGCGGCACGTCCTGGCCGAGGATGGCCCAGGGATTGACCGGGTTGGGAATGCGCACCCAATTGACGTGGCCGTCCACCCAGCAGATGTTGAGTCCGCCACCGTGGCGGGCGTGGGGAACCCCGAAGTTGACGAAGTCCACGGTCAACGCGTCGTAGATGTAGCAATTGCCGCGTGGCGCGTTGCCGACGCCCGAAGTGCTGTAGGCGTCGGCGAGCAAAATTGTTTCGACCGGCTTGGCGATGGAGTTGAGCTTGGCCGTGCCGACGGCGCCGCCGTACCGGATGTTGCTGCCGATGTGGTTGGCATTGTACCCGTAGTTGCAGTACTGCTCGTTGATCAGAGTCAGGTCCGACCCACGCAGCGAGGGACAGACTTGGATGCCGTTATTGAATGCGAAGTAGTGCTGACCCTCCGAGAGAATACCGGGCCAGTAGTCGAGGTAGGTACCGGCTTGCCCCGCGTCGTACCAGGGGACGAACCAATCGTTGAAATCCTGCAGGTACATCAGATGCGCCAACCCCATTTGTTTCAGGTTAGCGGTGCATTTCGCCGAGTTGGCGTTTTCCTTGGCGCGGTTCAACGCCGGCAACAACATCGCCGCCAGAATCGCGATGATGGCGATGACCACCAAGAGTTCGATCAACGTAAACGCCCTGCTTCCGCGCTGAATCGAGCCAACCGCATTGTCCGGATATGCTTTCATCGCAGTCTCCTCTCCGTCCCCGGGGAGCGGGCGACGACCCGCCCCCCGGCTCGGCCACTCGGGGCACATGATGAACCAGCGTCGGTTTTTCGGCTGTGGCTCACACCCTACCGGCGTCGAAGCCGCAACGCCAGCATCCCGGCCGCGCCGATCGCCAGCGCCACGCTCGAAGGCTCGGGGATGACGACGTCGTCGAGTTGGAACGTGCTCAGATCGTGCGTCGAGCCGGTCTCGAACGCAATCTGTCCCAGAAAATGGCGCGCGCCCTGGTTGCCCACCATCGTCAGGTTGGTGCTCGCGACCGTGGTCAGACTCGTCAGGTTGATCACGTTCAGGTTCACATAGTGCGTCGCCGCACTGGAGATGTCGTAGTACATATCGAACTGATACCAGTCGTTGTTGCTCACGATGCTCGGGATGGCTCCACCGCCGCTCGGGCCGTAGGTGAACCACGAGATGCCGCCATTGAACGTGCTGAACCCGATCTGGAAGAACGGATCCGGGCTGACCGAGCCGGGCAGCGCGGCGTCCATCCGCAGGAAAAACCCGCTGGTGTTGGCCAGGTTGTTGCCGATCTGGCGCGCCTTGAAGGACACGAAGCCCTTGCTCGGCTCGTCCAATAATCGCGACATGGTGAAGGAGCTCGCGCTGCTGTCAACGATCTCGACCACGTTGGGCGACGACGGCGCCGTTCCCTCGGTGACCACGTCGAACACGGACGAGGCCGTCCAGCCATTCTGGCCGCTGACGTCGCCCAGCGACAGGCCATCAAAGTAGTCGCTGAACACCGCCGAGGCGTTCCTCGCGCCGATGAATAAAGTTCCCGCGAGCGCAATGCCCGCGACGAGTTTGGTGAACGATTTGTTCCTCATGTGCTTACCCATTGCCTTTCTTTGCTTCTTGTTGCTTTGGTGTGCTTCGAAAGAGGAGCGTCCTCTTCCAAATTGGTTGAAATCTATGTCGCTGCGTCAACGGACGGTGTCGAGCCTCGCTGTACGAGTTCCACGGGAAGAATTTTGCCCGGCGACTGCTTCTCCCGTTTTCCGATCAAACGGAGGAGCATCCGTGCCGCTTCAATTCCCATCTCGATCATTGGCAGTTTCACCGTGGTGAGCGTCGGAGAGGAGTGCTCGGCTGCTTCGATGCCGGTCGATCCGACCACCGCCACATCCTCCGGCACGCGCAGGCCGCGTTCCTGGCAGGCCTTGATCGCTCCGAGCGCCAGCAGGTCGCCCGTGGTGAAGATGGCCTGGGGCGGACGCGTGGCTTCGCGCAGATACTTGCTGGTGCTCTCGAACCCGTCAGCAGTGAAATAGGAAACACACCGGCAGACTTCCACGTGACTCGACGAAGCTCCGCCCGCGCTGAGTCCATCGCGCATGCCGTTCAGCTTCTGCACCGCCGAATAGCTGTACGTGGTTGGATTGAGATAAAGGACGCGCTCCCGGCCCAAGCGCGCGAAGAGTTCCCCGACTTTCACACCACCGCCGTAGTAATCGGCGGTAACGAAGTTCTGCGTGGCGAGATGATCGTATTGGTTGATCATCACCCACGGCAGACCGGCCTGCTCGGCCCATTCGAGTAGCCGGTTCACGCCGGGAACGGGAAACACCACCACGCCGGATAATGCATCCACAAACTTCGCCAGCTTCCGTTCGGCAACGGACATGGCCTGTTGGTCGTCGCGCAGTGAATGCAGTTGGAGCGCGTATCCCTCTTCGGCCAGGCCGTGTTGAACGCCGAAGCAGATGCCGGCAGTCCAGTCCTTGCCCGGCTGATCGAGCGGGAGCTTGCCAGTCACGGGCCCTGTCAAGACGGCAATCGCGGGAATCGTTCTGCGGTCCGCAGAGTCCGCCTCCGCCGGATCGAGCGTGCGGCGGACATACGTGCCGCGGCCGACCTCGCACGAGACCAGTCCTTCCTTCTGCAGCATCTGCAGAGCGGCCTGAGCGGTCGCAAGACTGACGCTGAATTGATCGGCCAGTTCGCGAGACGTCGGAAGCTTTTGGCCGACCCGGGAATGGTTCGCGGACACGAGCGCCCGAATCTGCGAGTACACTTGCTCGCGAATCCGCCTGACCCTGCGCCTTTGGAGAGTTTGAAGCATTGATCGAGTACTAGATCAATATGAACGAAATACAATCAAAGCGGGCATGGAATGTCAAGCGCCGAGTTTCGTTGATTTCAGGCTACTTCTTCACCACGTCCTCGAACTCCTGAAACATCTCGATGCTGATGCCGTCAGGGTCGAGCGCGTACATGCCGCGGGCGACCTTCTTGCCATCGCGGATGATGTCGGTGGGCGGATTGATCGCGCCGAAGCCGGCCTGCTGCAATGTGGCATAGGTGGCGTCCACGTCCTCCACCTCGAACGCGAGATGCGATGCGCCGAGGAATTTGTTCTCCAACGGACGCGTCTGGCACGGAGGATTGATGTACTGAACGAGTTCGAGAATGAACTCGTTCTTGGGATGGCGCAGCACCGCGATACGCAACTTCACGTCCTTGTAGCCGAGCATGTGATCGTAGGAGGGCAGGTTCGACCGATCCGAGATGCGGACCAGTTCCAGCCCGAGCACGTCGCGGTAAAATGCTACTGAGCGATCGGCGCTACTGACGGTGAAGCCGTGGTGATGAATGCCTTTGAGGGACATGGGAGCTCCTATTGGATGAATGGAAGATTGGATGGGTGGAAGAATGTAACCGAGCCGAAATCGCGGATTCCAATCTTCCAGGCTTCCATCCTTCCAGTTGGTTTCAGTGCATCAGAAGACCGCCGTTGACCTCGATGATCTCGCCGGTGATGTAACTGGCTTCATCGGAAGCGAGGAACAAAACCGCGGCGGCGACTTCCGCTGGTGTCGCGAGCCGATTCAGCGGCGTGAGCGATTTCAGTTTCTCCATCATCTCGGGTTTCTCATGACGATGGAGCAGGGGAGTGTCCACAATGCCGGGCGCGACGCCGCAAACTCGGATGCCGGACTTTGCCAGTTCCTTCGCTAGACTTCGGGTCATCGTGTGTACAGCGGCCTTCGATGCAGCGTAAGCCAAAGTTCCGCCACCACCGCCTGTGTGCCCTGCGACCGAGCCGGTATTGATGATGACGCCGCGCTGCTGTTTCTGCATGACCGGGATCGCGGCCCGACAACAGAGGAAGGCGCTCTTCACGTTCGTGTTGAAAATGTCGTCCCAGAGTTGCTCGGTGCAATCGGTGGTCGGGATGCGGTCCATCCAGCGTCCGGCGTTGTTGAACAGGATGTCGAGCCGGCCGCCAAACGTCTTCGCGACGGTGTCAAACAACCGTTGCACGTCGGCAGACTTGCCGGCGTCGGCCTGAATCGCGATCGCCTCGCCGCCGTTTGCCTGAATCGTCGCGACCAGTGATTCCGCGTCGGTCTTGTTGCCCCGGTAATTGGCGACGATCTTTGCTCCTTCGCGCGCAAACGCCAGAGCCGTCGCGCGACCGATGCCCGTGCTCGCGCCGGTAATGAGCACCACTTTGTCTTCAAATCGTCTTCGGTTCATAACTTCAATGGCTCCGGTGTCCTGAGCACGAACGTCTTCTTGACGTACTTCGGCACGTGCCACCGGGTCTTCAGCCCGAGCGGGAAGTGACAGAAATCGCCCGCGCGCAGCGTGAACGGCTGGCCGCCCTCGGGCGTGATGGTGACCTCGCCTTCGAGAATCATCACGAACTCATCCCAGGTGAAATCCCAGTTGAACCTTCCAGCCGTGCAATCCCACACGCCTTGCGTGACCTTGAGGTCGGCGCTTTGCGCGTGGATCCAGATTTTCGCGACGGGCTTGCCCTCCGTGATCTGGTTCGCGGGGATCGGGAAATCCGCGAGCGTCACGGCGGACCCAGGGTTGGTTTTGACTGACAATGTCATGGTGCTGCCTCCGGTTGTTGGTCGACCGTGAAGTACCGCAGACGCTATGGCCGATGCAAGAGCTAACCCGGCCACGTCTTCTGCCGCGTGCTGTAGCGGTCGAGCGCGGCGCGATCCACCTCGATTCCGAGGCCCGCGCCCTTCGGCACGAGAACATGGCCATGCTCGACCCGGAAAGCGTCCTTCAGCAAGTGCGACTCGCGCAGCCACGGGCCGCTCTGGTCGCCGGGCAACTGGCAGTTTGGCGCGCTGGCGGCGAGGTGCAGTTGCGCCGCGGTAAAGATGCCGAGGTCGAGTCCGCTGCCGTGCCAGACCGGGAGGTTCGCCTGCGCGGCGACGGCGGCTTGCATGCGCCAGTTGAACAGACCCTGCACGGAGCTGTCCAGGTTCAACCCGCCCGCCGCGCCGGATTGCAGCACCGACCACAACGATTCGGGCGGGTCAATGTGCACCACCACGCGTGCATTGATCCGAGGACGCAGCGCGGCGAATTCGGGAAGATGGAAACGCGGGAACGGGTCTTCGAGGATCGCCATGTTGCCGACCGCGTCCATCGCGCGAATTGTTGGCCAGGCGTCGTCGAAGCGGTAGAATCGGCCGTTCGGGTCAACCGTCACTTTGCAATCAGGCGCAACGTCGCGGATCGCTCCGAGGCGTTCGACGTTCGGGTCTTCGAGCGAGGTCTTGAGTTTGACGCCGTGAAAACCGAGCTGCTGGCCGCGTTTTACGCACCGCTGCGCGTGCTCGGGCGTGACGCGGCCCATCCAGTAGTCCGTGAGCACGCGGTCGCGCCACGCGCCGCCGAATAGTTGGCACAGCGGCACGCCCGCCCGGCGCGCCGTCAGATCGCACAACGCGGTCTCGACGAGCACCTGCATCGGGTGACGCAAACGATGCTGCAGGTTGGCGAGGTTCGGAGCGTACGGCGATGGTGGCGCGGGCTTTTGCCAGTACAGCGTGTCGGGCGGCCACAGATCGAGCATCGCGGGACGAAACTCGGCGAGCGGTTTTCCGAGCATGCGCGCGAGCATTTCATTGAGCGCCGCCTCCGAAACGAGCAGCTTCGATTCGCCCCAACCCTCGAAACCGTCGCCGTCCGTCAGCCGTAAGATCACGCGCGCGTCGTCGAACGGGTGTTGGCCGAACTCAGGGCTTGACGCCCATTCCAGCAACAGCGGCACGCGAACGATCCAGGCCCCGATTTGCGCGATGCGAGTGTCGGTTTTCATGGTGAGATCCCTTCGGCGGCAAGCCAGTCGGCGACTGCTTTGCGCAGATCCAGCGGTTCGGCGACGGGCGGCCAATCTTCGCCCATGAGTCCGAATCCGCCGTCGAGCGAAAGAGTCGCGCCGTTAAAAAAGCCGGCTCGGGGCGAGGCGAGAAACGCGACGGCTTCGGCGACATCGAGCGGCACGCCCGCGCGACCCGTGGCCGATTTGTCCGCGGCGGCGGCGTGGTGGCGCGGCAGGATCTCCGCGAGCAGCTTTCGCGCTTTGGCGCGAGGCAGCTTATCGAGCGTGTCCCGCAGGAACGCCGGCCCCGGCACCGCGCCGACGCGAATGGCGTTGACGCGAACGCCTTTGCGACCGAGCTCCAACGCGAGCACTTCGGTGAGTTTTTCCAACGCCGCCTTTGCGGTGGGATAGAGGAGATTACCGGGCAACAACTTCGTAACTCGGACACTGGAGATGTTGATCACCGAACCGACTTGGGCGACGAGCGATTTTTCCGCCGCCTGCGTCAGCCACAACGGCGCGAGCAGGTCCACGGCGAGCATCGTCTGCACGTACTCTTCGGTCAGTTCCTTCAACTTCGTCCCGCGCGGATTGGTCGCCGCGTTGTTCACCAGTAACGACACCGGCCCGAGTCTTCGCTCGATCTGCGCGATGAGCCTGCGACACGCCGCGCGTCCCGTCAGCGACGCGACGAACCTGCCGTCCGCTACCAGTGGCTCGGAGAAACATTTCGCGTAGTAGGCAAACGATTCCATCGAACTCGCGCAAGCCGCCACCCGCCAGCCGTCGCGCTTCAAGACGGCACAGATCGTCGGCCCGATGATTCCGGTCGCGCCGGTGACGACGGCGATGGGATAGCTCCCGCGTCGAAGGGCACGGCGATGTTGCGAGATTTTCATTGGCAAAGCCGATCGAGGGCGGCTCTGGCTTCCGCCAGCACTCGCGCGGAGATCCAGAGAGAGGAATTCGCGAGTCGGTCGAGAGCCGCGGCCGCTTCCTCTCGCGAGAGGTGTTTTTGGCCCGCGGCCCAGAGAACGACCCCGAGTGATCCGTGAACCTCGATGCCCAAGGTTTGAGCGAACAGCCGAGCAGCAGCATCGTCTGTCAGCAGGCAATCTGCTCGCGCCTGCTGCGCCAGCGCGATGGACTCGGCTTCTCCTTCATCCAGCAAGCCTCCTTGTACCCAGGCATCCGCGCTGGCCTGTTGTTGCGGCGTGAGTCGCTCGGTCACGAGATGGGCAGGCTTTCGAAGCAGCCAGTCGGGCACATGAACCACCAACTCCGAAGCGACGGCGGGCGCGACAAGCACAGTTTCGATGCGGCTCAAAATATCGAGCGACCGGGCTTCCGCCAGATGAACCAGAGGTCCGGTGTCCGATACCACCCGCCTCACTTTGGATTTTCCTTTTCTCGCAATGCCCAGGCGATGTCTTCTCGTTGGAATCGCTCGGTCAGTTCGAACCGGTGGCTTCGCAGAAACTCGGACAACGCCGCCCGCACCAATTCGTCCTCGCTGCGAAACCATCCCTCACGCACGAGCTTCGTCAATTCCTCGGCCAGCTTGTCGGGCAGATCCAATGTCAGTGATTTCATCGCTTCCTTTCGATTCCCATGCATCATACGCCAGAGTGCGCCATGAGCCAAGATCATCCTCTCGCTAACTCCATCGGCTCGATCAGAATTCCGTCGGGGTCTTTCAGGAAGACAGCCTTGCCGATGTACTTGCCGTCGCGGTGAATCTCCGTGGGCGCGCTGAGGGAATCGCATCCGAGGGCATTCATGCGCTGGTATTCGGTTTCGAGATTGTCCACGAGATATGCCACATGCGACGTGGCAACGTAAGCGAAATCCTGCGGACGCGCGATGGGCCTGGGATGGATGAACTCCATCAACTCCAGCGTCAGCTTTGTGCCGGGAATCTCGAACGCGGCGATTCTCACGACGATATTCTTATGCGCCATCAACGCATCGTACGAAGGCAGGCCTCGCCGTTCGACGTCGTGGATGAATTTGAAGCCCAGCACGTCGCGGTAGAATGGAATCGAGCGCTCCAGGTCGGACACCGTGTAGCTGATATGGTGTATGCGATACATGGGTGTCACCCGAATATTCGCGCGTAATTCTGTCCCGACATTTGCCCGCCGTCAGCAACGATGCCCTGGCCAGTGATGAAACTGGCCTGGTCGGAGGCGAGGAAGAAAATGATGTTGGCCATTTCCTCCGCCGTCCCGAGCCGATCCAGCGGGATCAGTCGCCGGTAATTCTTCACGAATTGACGGTCGGTGAGAAGCTTTTTGTGAATCGGCGTGGCGATGAAGCCGGGCAGCACGGCGTTGGCACGGATGCCCCACGCGCCCAGTTCGACCGCCAGCGTCCGCGTCAGCGCGAGCAAGCCCGCCTTCACCGCGTCGTAGGTGACCGAACGCGGGCTGCTGGAGAGCGCGTTGCGCGAGGAGACGTTGACGATGGCCGCGCCGCGCATCCGTTTCATCGCGGGCACAAACTCGCGGATCAACGCCGCCGCGCTGAGCAGGTTGACGTTCAACGATTTCGCCCAAATCTCCTCGGTGGTTTCCTCGATGGCCGAGTAGATGTGGAGGCCGGCGTTGTTGACGATCACGCGCGGCGGGCCGAGTTGCTTCCGAATCCGCGCGCACAGTGGCGCGAGCGACTTCAGGTCCACGAGGTCGCACACGAATGGGAAAATGCGCGCGCCGAGCTTGCCGGGTTTCAGCCGACGCAGCCCCGCTACGTCGCGATCCACAGCCGCCACGCGAAACCCTTCCTTCGCAAAGCGCAGCGCCGTCGCCCTGCCGATGCCGCTGGCGGCGCCGGTGATGACGCAGAGTGGACATGGCTTTGATCGCTTCACTCTTGGAGGATCAGGTTCCGGCCAAGTTGGCGATTTCGAGTGGGGTCAAAGCCCGATTGTAAAGGCGCAGATCGCTCATTGACCCACGGAAAGGATGGCCTACACCGAAGCCGATGCGCAACGGCTGATCGTTGCTCGAGTCGTAGTCGTCCGGATGAAAGGGGGCGGATTCCGCCACTGCTCGACCGTCAATGTGCAGCCGCAAGCATCCGCCTTCGCGCACGGCCGCAATGTGACGCCAGCCGGGCGCGAGTGACTGATCACTGGTCGCCATGCGCCCTGCCTCCAGGCTCAACACGTGCCCCGACGGCAACGTGCCGGCGAAGAGTTTCCCCCGGTACACCGCGAGACTCCAGAGCCGTCGCAAGATCACTGTGGACGTGTTGTCCACGTTCCCGACAAAGGTCAGACCTTCCCGGTCCAAACGCCATGCATTGGCCATCGGCAACGAGCCGCAATACACCTTGCCGTTGTACAACGCCATGCCCATGATCTCCGTTTCGTACCCGACCTGAGCGATCCGCTTCCATAACTCGCCACCTTCGTAACGAAACAATTCGCCGCGCGGCCACGTGCCCACGTACAGGTCTGCGCCGTATGCGACGGCGGAATAAATCTGCTCGGCGTTTTCGGGCTTGCCGCAATACGTCCAGTCGCCGCCACCCTCGTAGCGGTAAATCGGCCCGCCATTCACCAGAGCGTACAACTGATCCTGATAAATGGTGAAGCTGAACAACCGCTCATTCGGCCCGATGTATTTCCAATTCGTGCCGCCTTCGTAAACGAATGCACCCCGCCGATGATGGCTGGTGACGTACAACTGGCCGCGATACACCGTCAAGCTCGTCGCCTCATCAGCCTTGCCGGTCTCGTACCCTTTCACAACCTGATCGTCGGGCGTCGCGCCTGCCTTCCCCGGCTGGCCGCAATCGGTCCAGCGTCCGTCGTCCTCGATTCGGTACACGTGGCCGCCCGGCTTTGTATTCCTGGCAGGGCCCAACGCCGATCCGACAGGGTTGTAGCGACCGCTGCCGCAATACAGGTTCCCCTCGAACTCCACCACGGAAGGGACCGCGTTCGATCCATCGGGCGTGCCGCCGCAATTCGTCCATTGCTGGCCGCCCGCGTACCGCCAGAGATGTCCGCGCTCGTCGGCTTCCATCTCAAACGTGCCGGCGTAGAGCTGGCTGTTCCACACCCCGAGCGATTGGACTTGCACGGCCCGCCCCGGGCGTCCGCAGTCGGTCCACGCCGCATCAATCTTCCCGTGATCAATGCCGAAATGGACGTTAGGGTAGTTCGACTGGGCGGTCGTGGTCACGCCCGTGTTGGTGACGACGCCGAGGCTGAAACCGCGCCGCGTATCGGGGTCGAATTTGCTGATGATGTCGCCGACAACGTCGCTGGTTTTCGCCTCGGTGTGAATCCGAACGGAAATGGAGAAGTCGCCGGTGCCAAACCGCAGGCCGGCGTGATCGGCGACTTCCAGCCGGCAGTCACGCCCGTCCTCTCCGCGAAACGGCCAGTGGGCCACCAAGCCATTCTGGAGTTGAGGATCCATGTCAGTCCATCTTCGGCTGGAACACGTCGGAATCCTTCCGTGGACGAATCTGCAACTCCCCGAGCACGACCGTGGCATCGCCGAGTCCGCGTTCACGGCAATGTTCGGCCAGAGTCTGTTCGCCGACCATGATCTTCGGATACGTGAGCACGAGTGTGTTCGTCGCGTTCGGATGAATCAAATCGGTCACGTCCAGCACAAACCGCACAGGGCTGCCTTGCTTCGGCGTGTATTCGTTGGCGGGCGGCGTCCACGAACCGCAGTACATGAGCGCCCAATTCGGCTCGGCGTACCACACCACCTCGGTGCGGATACTCGGGTCGCGCGGGCTGGTCAACGGCTTGTTGAGCAGGCGCGGCCCGTCGAGTAGCCTGCCGTTCAGTTCGACGCGCAGCAAGTCCACCGGCCCGCCGGTGGAGGCGTCCTTTTTCGGCGTGTCAATCCGCCCGTCGAACTGGAGCACCGTCGGCTTCTTCGTCGCATCCCACGGACAGAGGAACTCGATCTTTTTCGTTTCGCCGTAGGGAAGTTGGAGATCCTTGTCAGTAGGCGGGTGGAGACGGATCATGTCGTCTGCAAGAAGGAAATAGGGCGTGAGCATGGCGAGCAGGAACAACGTTCGGTGTACCGACTTTAGTCGGCCTTTCCGTTCGAGTCTCCTGCCGGTTCCGACTAAAGTCGGCACACCGAACGCGTTGTTGGTTGAGCAATTCTTCATGGCATCGTTCCTTTCCTTTCGTGTTTGAACTGATTTTGAAAAACGTCACGGCGAACCACGGCGGGTTCGTGTCGAGCGAGGAGTCGCCGAGGTTGCGGAGCACGACTTCGTTCGAGCCGACCTTGAGCGTACCGCCCGGGATCGGAAACGAACGCGCGGCCCATTGTTCGTCGGGGAACGGCGAGTCGCCCTTGAACACGGTCACGCCGTTGACGAGCAGCTCGATGGGCGCTTTGGACGGCGCGTTATCATCCATGCCGCCGACGGTCAACGCGGCGTGGTTGGGCACGGCGGTCAACGTCAACATCGCTTTAATCTGCGGGTTCTTGCTGCGCGCGCCGTAGGCGATGCGACACGGCTCGTTCTTGAATCGCCCGTAATCCTGGCCGCCCTGAAACGTCGGATCGTGCCCCACGAACGCCACTGCCGCGTCGGGATCATAGCGGCCGGCCAACGGCGGAATCGGGCGTATGACCAACTCAACCGGAACCGCCGGGCCGACGAAGTCGCGCACCAGATCGCGACGGCTGTGGACGAAGTAAATCAGCGCCAGCCGGTCCAGGCGCGGCAGTTCGACGACGATGTCCGACCCATCTTTTCGAAACGGCAGCTTCACCGCTCGCTCGTAATCGGGGCTGACGAGATAGACTGCCCGCGTTGCCGGCACGCGGGCGCGGATGAAGATTGGCTTCCCGTTCGGTGTACCGCCTTCAGGCGGCGCGGCCCGGATTCCGCCTGAAGGCGGTACACCGAACGCCAGAGCCGGGAACACAGGATCGAGATGCATCGGCACGATGCCCGTCTTGAGTTCCACGCCGGTAAAGTTGGCCAACGAGACAACGGTGTTATGCGCACCGTCGAACCGTTGCGTGCGCGCCTCGGCGAATACTCCGCGCGGGACGTTCTCGAAACGAACTACCGGCGTGGTTTTGGAGAGCACCGCGTTCGCCATTTCCTCCCGCGCGGCGGGATCGCGCTTGTCTTCCCACGGCTGCCCCGGTTTCACGAGCGGCGCGCCGTAAGCGAGGAACTGCGAGGCGTATTTCAGGTCGGGGCGCCCGGCCAGCACGGCGGCTCTGACGGAGTTCCAGTCGCTCGGGTCGCGCGGCTTGCCGTTCTCGTCGCAGCGGGCTTGTTCGCCCATCGTGAAGATTGTTCCGCCTTTGTCCGCAAACTGCCGCAGATTGTTGATGGCGCGGTCCGACATCAGCGCCACGCCCGGCAACAGGATCGCATCCACTCCTGCAAACCGGCCCGCGTCGAGGTCGCGATCCAGCAACACCCGAAACGGCAGGTGCGAATCCAGCAGCGCCTTGCAGACGTTGGCGAACGCGAACGGGACGTCGTGCCGGCCCGCCAGGCGCGGCTGATGGTTCTGCGTGTTCGCCGAATAGACGACGGCGATGTTGCCGAGCGGTTGATGGTTTGCCAGCAGCGCTTCGTGACGGGTTTCCCAGGCGAGCATCGGTTGCCAGGAAGGCTTCGCGTTCGGGTCGGACATGTCCCACCATTGTTTGAGTCCGAGCGCGAAACTGAGCAGCGAGTTCCAGACGTAATCGTGCGGGAACGAGTTGTAGAACAGGCCGTAGGTCACGCCCGTGCTGTGCGCGGCGTCGGCCTGCTGGATTTTGAAGTCCACAACGTTGTTGCGCCAGTAGTACGTGTGGAGATAGGGCCGGCCACCGGGCGGTTCGACCTCGATGCCGATGGCGTCGGCGTAATCGGCGAATCGTTCCGCCGAGAGCGAGCAAATGCGGTAGGCGTCGGGATACGCCGGGTTGGTGCTGTAGGTCCACATCGTCGCGCGCGGGCCGCGTTTCTGGCGGAGAACGTGGCGAATCTCGATCTGGCGGCGCACGGTCTGTTCGTTCTTCCAACGCTGCCAGCGCAGATAGTCGGAATTGTCGGGATGATACCAATTGCCAGGCTGGCCGTTGGGCGGCAGCGCGATGCCGGTCTCGGCTTGGAACGCCGCGCGGCACGACTCGCACGCGCAACCGTACGGCGTTTCGTAGAAGGTTTGGATCTCGTCCACCATCAGGCCGTCGAGTTGCGTCTGCTCGATGAACTCGGCCGCGCGCGCGAGCCAGTGTTTCCAGAAGGCGTCGTTGACGTGGCACATGTAGGCGATGCCGGTGCCGTCGCGCACGATCGGTTTGCCGGTGCGGACGTCAATCATCGCCTGCTCGGGATGTTTGCTCGCGTAACTGGCGCGAGCGACCTGATCGCAGGTGAGATGACCGATGAACCGCAGTCCTTCCGCGTGGCAGGCATCGGCGAAAAGCCGGGTGTTGGCGACCAACTCCGGGAACGGCATCGCGCCCGTGGCTTCTTCGTCCGCGCCGACCGGCTCGCCCGGCTCCCGAAGAAGGTAGCGGGCGTTTTCGGAAATGATGAGGTTGAACCCGAGATCGGCCATCTCGCGGGCGACGCGGCGCGCGAACTCGGGCGACATGGGCTGGCCGTGTTTGAACCAGGTCATGCGCATCGTCGGCAACCAATCCTTGTCCGCGCGGCGTGCTGTGCGCACCGGCGCAAGCGGCGGGTAGCCGATCAGTTCGTTCCGCGCTTGATAGCGCTCGGCCAGTTCGGGCGGCGGTCGCGGCGATGGAACTTGTGCGTGCATCGAAGAGACGATCGTCAACACGGAAAAGCTGATGAATGCCCCACGGATTCGAGAAAACCACGGATTGGACAGGGAACAAATCCGCGGTTTTCTCGAATCCGCGGGGCAATTCCTCCTCAACTCAATTCCCCTCCCGTTCCGCGATGTCCCACATCTGCGGGTAGTCAATGGCCGTATCGAGCTTCGCATACGGCACAGCGCGGACGTGGCCGCCGAGGTAGAGAAAATTGCACGTGGCCGGATGCGACCGATAAACCATCGTGCTCGGCTGCCAGCCGAAATCCATGCAAAGGACGTGGTTGGGCGGTTCGGTGTTCTTGTAGTTGAGGTGGTTCGGATTGGCGATGCCCCAGGCCGGCGGCGCGTAGAACCAATGATAGCCGATGTAGTAACCTTCCTTCGCCCAACCGCCCTGTCCATAGACCGTCGTGTTGTCGGGGTAGGTGTAATGATGTTGCGTCGGACAGAAAAACAGCCGCAGGTCGTCGAAGTAACCGACCCGACCCGGCAATCCGAACGCCAGGGGAAGCGGTTTGAAGCGGAGCAGCTTGCGCACTGGACCGTCCCATTGATACGCGCCGTTCACGGGGGTGTTCGGCAAATCCGCGAGCGTCACCGAATCGAAGCCGCAGGGGAAGTATCCGCCGTTGTCGTCGGCATACAGATGCATGGCCAGACCGACCTGGCGGAGATTGTTGGCGCAAGCCGCCTGCTTCGCGTGCTCGCGAGCACGGGAGAGAGCCGGGAGCAACATCGCCGCGAGGATCGCGATGATGGCGATAACCACCAGCAACTCGACGAGCGTGAAACCAAGGCGATGGTAAATGGTTAATGGCCGATGGCTCATGAACCATTCACCATCAACCATTCCGCCTCACCCGTCGGCGCGATCGGATAATCAACGTGGTTGCCGCACCGCTGGCCAGCAGCATCGCCGTCGGCTCGGGTATTTCACTGAAGGAGATGTTGTCGAGCAGCCAGGCGTTGCCGGAGGCGGCGTCCACCCGCAGATCGAGGTCATACCAGTTGCTGATCGGCCCGCCGGCAGCGTAGGGCAGGTTGGTGCTGAGGATCAACGCGTCGTCGCTCGCGCGCCGCACGGTGAACAGATAGGTCGAGTTCAGCGGCGTCAGGAAATACGAGACGTTGTACCATTGCCCGGGGCTGATCGAAGCGCCGAGATAGTTGAACGTCGAGTAATTGCTGACCTGATAGATCTCGCCGAGCGCATTGAAGTACGAATGCACCGCGTAGTCCGGTCCGAGATCGCCTTCCAGGATCAACTGCATCCCATTGTGCCCCGTTTCCGTGAACCGCAGCGCCGTGGACAACAGGTAGTTGCTGGCGACATAGACCGGCGCTCCTTCGAAGCCGGTCTGCACGACCCGCGGCCCGCTGCCCGCGTTGCCCAGCGAGAGGAACTTCGTCCCCTGATACGCCGTCGAGCCATCGGACACGACGTTGGCGTCGCTCGCGCTGCCCCAGAGAACGAGCCAGCTTGCCTGGCCGTTGACCGTCCCCGCCGTGAGTGACTCGAAGCCCTCGCTATAGATCGTGCTGCCTCTCGCCGTTGTGATTCCGACAGCCAGCAAGGCTGCCCCGACCAACCAAACCATCCTGTGTTTCATGTTGCTCCCATTGTTGAATGCCAACCAAATTTACGATTCATGACCGAGCCCGAGCCGCTCGTTCTCCTCGGGCCGCGTCGTCGCGCCGCCAATGAACGTCGTGGCCAGGACACGTCCCGGCAACACCGCGCCCTTTTTCTTAATGCGTTCACACACCATCTCGATCGCCGCCTCGCTCAGTTCCCGGAACGGCTGGGCCAGCCGCGTCAGGTGCGGGCAGGCTGTTCCGCTCAAATCCACGCCCGTCGCCCCGACCACGCTGACCTGCCCGGGCACGTCGAGATGGCGCTCCCGCAACGCGCGCAGCGCACCCAGCGCCAGATTGTCGCCGGCACAGAACACGGCATCGGGTGGCTGGTCGTTCCGATTGAGAAACTCCGCCAGCGCGTGATGACCCTCTTCCTCCATGATGGACCGAACCGGCAACACATCGAATGAGACTTCGTCGCGACCGTGCGTGTCCAAGCCGGTCATCAAGCCGAGGCACTCCACTTGCGACGAGACGCTGTTCACAAAACGACTGCTCAGGGACACCACCCGCTTGCGACCGGTCCCCTTCCACACCGCGCCGAGCCGCTGGCACGCGCCGCAGAAATCCGCCGAGACAAAATTGGTGGTGGCGCTCGCCGCCGGAGCGTTGATGAACACGACCGGCTTGCCGTCTCGCTCATAGGCGGCGCGCACGTCGTCGTTGAACGCGCTCCCAAGCGGAAACAAGATCAAGGCATCCACCTCCGACCGTTCCTCCATCAGCTCCCGTGTCATCTGCTCGGGCGAGAGCCCCCGGTGTTCAAGCGGCATGATCATGACCGACCGCGGATTGCGCGCCGCGGCTTGCATCATCTCCTGCAAGATGCGTCCGCCCCAGGCCGCTGCTGGTGAAGGATGAACCGTCGGAATGTTCAGCGCGATGCGGAAGCTCGCGCGGCGCGGCGGCGGCGCCGTCGCCACGAGAAAGGTGCCGTTCCCTACCTTGGTGCGGATGCGGCCTTCACCGGCCAGTTCCTTCAACACGGTGTGCACGGTGGCTACGCCAACCTTGAGGCGGCCAGCAAGCTGGCGGACGGGCCGCAGCCGCGTGCCCGCGGTCAGTTCGGGACGATCAAATTCCGCGAGGAGGAATTGGCGGACGCGATCGGCCGGCCGCTCGTGAGCGACCGACGAGACAAGCCCACTGCCCCGTGAACTGCCCACCCGTTGCTCCATGAGCCAACTGGATATCAGAACACAGACGAACGGTCAGAGGGTGTTGGGAAATTGGTTTAGCGATTTGTGAAAAATAAGCCAAATCTGCA
>CAZOTB010000031.1:0-44895 GCA_964582645.1 uncultured Verrucomicrobiota bacterium
TGTGGACCGAAGATCTGGAGGCGACGCTCTGCTCCTTCACGCTCGGCCCGATCCGTCCCCGCGTGGCGCTGAACCTGGCCGTGCAACCGGGCGGTGGAGTTCGCGGGGCGATTCTTCAGGCCGGCAAGCCCATCGCTGGGTACGGGTTCGACGACTGCGCGGCCGTCGTGGGCGACGCAACAGCCGCAGAACTGATGTGGAAAGGTGCGTCCCAATCGCCTGCGCTCGCCGGGCAGCGCGTGGAGCTTCGGCTGCGTCTGCGTTCCGCCTGTTTGTACGCGGTGGCGGCGGAGAACGTGTCGTAGTCTCACGCGGTTTCGCGCTCGACGCACACAACCGCCATGCACTACAAGAGCCGCCGCATGCTCAGATCACCGCGCTCGATTCCGATGTGGAACGGACTCGCGCTGCTGGTCGTTGCGCTCTTCGCGACCGGCTGTGCCACGCCCGTCGGCGTCACCAAGGTCGGCGTCGCGCGTGTGTACGAACAGGTCAACGTCAACACCCTCAACGCACGCGAACTCAGCCACGCCGCGACCACGATCCTGCACCGCTACAGCCTCGAGGATCGCTTCGAGTCGGAGCCGCGCGAGGTGTTGGCAACGTTGCACAAGCAGGCGTGCAAGGATCACCGGCGCGATCTGCTGTTCGCGTTGTCCGAATTGAGCTATTTCACCGCGGACAAGTCGCGCCGCAACACCCGCATCTCCGAACCCGCAAGCCGAGGTCCGCGCCCGCCCGATCCGGAGATCAACCAGGACCTGTACCTCGCCGCGGCGGTGTATGCGTACCTGTTCCTGCTCGGCGACAGCGAAGAACCGCCACCGAGTCCGTACAGCCGCGAGTTTCGCGTCGCGTGCGACCTTTACAACATCGGGCTCGCCCGCGGACTGCCTTCACCCAACGGTCTGGAGATCCTGGCTTCGAGTTCGACCTGCGAGTTGCCGTATGGGCGAATCCAGATCCAGGCGACCCGGCCCGGCTTTCCGTGGGACGAAGAGCACTTCAGCCGATTCCTGCCCGCGGAGGAATACAGCATCCGCGGCATCACGCACCGCAACCGTCGCTCGGGACTCGGGCTGCCGCTCATCGCCATCCCAAACCCAACTGCGAATGCAGACCGGGCGTTCGAGTTCCTGCCGGATTACCTGAAAATCCCGGCCACGGCGTTCCTGCGCATCCACACCAGCATGCGCGACCTGGAGAAGGGCGAGTTGAACGCGACGCTCGAGCTCTACTCGGCGTTCGAGAGCACTACGATCAAGGTGGGCGACCACGAAGTCCCGATCGAGTTCGACACGACGGCGCCGCTGGCCTATTCGCTGGAAGAGCCGCGCATCTGGCAGGTCGAGATCACGCAGTTCCTCTCGGGCGAACAGCAGTACAAGAGCGGCATTTATATGCTCGCGCCGTATCAGCCGGGGCGGATTCCCGTGGTGTTCGTGCACGGCACCGCGAGCAGCCCGGCGCGTTGGTCGGAAATGATCAACACGCTTCAAGCCGACCCGGTGCTGCGCGAGCGGCTGCAGTTCTGGTATTTCATCTACAACACCGGCAACCCGACGCCATACTCCGCCTCGCTGCTGCGGGAGTCGCTTCGGAAGATCGTGCACGAGGTGGACCCGCAGGGAAAAGACGACGCGATGCAGCGGATGGTCGTGATCGGTCACAGCCAGGGCGGGCTGCTCACGAAGCTTACGGCCGTGGACAGCGGCGACAAATTCTGGCGTCTCGGCCACACCGAATCCATCGAGGAAGCTCGGCTCACCGACGAACAGCGAGACATGCTGCGGACGATGCTGTTCTACGAGCCGCTGCCGAGTGTGCGGCGCGTCGTGTTCCTGGCCACGCCCCATCATGGTGTGTTCCTCATCAAGAGTTTCGTGCAGAACCTCGCGGGACGCCTGATCAAGATGCCGAGCAACCTGCTGAAGTTGGGCAAGGACGTACTCAAGGGCGACCCGGCGTTGTACCCTCCCGAGCTCAAGCACCGGTATCCAACGAGCATTGACACGATGTCCCCGCGCAATCCGTTTCTGCGTACCCTGGCGAACATCCCCGTCGCGCCCGGGGTGAAGTCCCACTCCATTATCGCTGTACGACAGAACGGCGACCCGAAGCGCGGCAACGACGGTGTGGTCAAGTACACCAGCGCCCATATCGAGCCGGTGGACTCGGAGTTGGTGGTGCGGGACAGCCATTCGTGCCAGGACAACCCGAAGGTCATCGAGGAAGTGCGTGGGATTATGATCGAGCACCTCGACTGGGTGGCGAAGGGATGTCCGGGGAGGTGAATGGGGATTGGTTACCGGATATTCGTCGAGTCGCGGAATGGATTGCTTCCGGGCAACCAAGAACCAATAACCAATAACCAAGAACGGTTCTCCTCAATACTGCCCTCCGATACCCGGTGCCTGCATGATATAGATCATCGGGAGAAACAGCGCGATCACGATTGTCCCGATCACCAACGCCAGGCCGACGATCATGATTGGCTCGATGATCGAAGTCAGCCCGGCCACGGTGTTGTCCACCTCGTCGTCGTAGGTGTCTGCGATCTTCATCAACATCTCCGGCAACGCGCCCGTCTCTTCGCCGATGCCGATCATGCCCACCACCATCGGCGGGAACACCTTCGACGCGCGCAACGGCTGCACAATGGACTCGCCTTCTTTCACCGCGTCGTGGACGCGCTCGACCGCATCGGCCACGATCGCGTTACCGGCGGTGTCGCGCGTAATCGTGAGCGCCTGGAGGATCGGAACGCCCGATGACACCAACGTGCCGAGCGTCCGGGTAAACCGCGAGATGCTGACTTTGCGGACGAGTTGGCCGAAGAGCGGCATTCGAAGCTTGATGGCGTCGCAGACGTGTTTGCCCTTCGGGCTTTTCGCTGCGACCTTCAGGAGCGTCACGGCCACTGCAACCACCGTGATGGCGGCAAGGAAATGACTGCGCAAGACATTGCTGACCGCCAGCAACATCAGCGTCAACGGCGGCAGCGGTATTCCTTCGAGCATCTCGGAAAAAATTTGCTGGAACTTCGGCACGATCACCACGAGCAGGAAACTGACGATGAGGGTCGAAATCGAGAGCACCACGGTCGGGTACACCATCGCAGCGATGACTTTGCCTTTGATCTTCTGCGCCTTCTCCTGGAACTCGGCGAGCCGGTTGAGCACCACCTCGAGCGCGCCCGCAACCTCGCCGGCTTTGACCATGTTGATGTATAGCTTCGAGAAGATTTTCGGATGCTGCGCCAGCGAATCGGAGAACGTGCATCCGCCCTCGACCGACTCGGCGACGTTGCGGATGGTGCGTTTCAGCACCGGCTGCTTCTCCTGTTCCTCCAGCAACCGCAACCCGCGGAGCAGCGGCATCCCGGCGTCAATCAACGTCGCCATCTGTCGCGTGTAGCGCGTGAGCACCTTGCTTCGCACGCCGCCGCCGAGACCGATCTGGAGGTTGATCCGACGCAGACCGCGAGCCGTCTTGGTCACCGGGCGCTTGGTTCGCTTGGGCGAATTGTCGGTGATGCTGGTCGGGAAGAATCCCTGTTGCTTGACGCGCTCGGTCGCCGCCGCAGTGTCGAGCGCCTCGATCTCCCCCGTTTGTTCCCGTCCCTGCGCATCGAATGCGATGTATTGAAAAGTAGGCATATGAATCCCTTTCTGTCTGGTTGGACAGAGGAGGAACGAAGTCGTCACGCGGACGAGCAGGAAGGGACACCTGAACTGTTCGGCCACCGATTCACATGGATGGGATCAATCCGTACTGCTAACCTGACGTTCGATACTGTGTCCATATTTTTCAGGTGACTCGCAAAAAGCCCTTATTTCTCGATCTGTGACTTCAAAAGGTCTTCACTACAAAACTCGTTCCCCAAGAGCTTTTTCTTTGCGCTCAACCGTGGACGTGGTTGCTCGGGTAACTGTAGTTGCCGCTTTGCCAGCAACAACGCCACCGCCTTCTCCGGCTGCGTGGCACGGCTCATCAGCAAACAACGCCCGTCTGTCGTCGGCATCTGCACGTCCAACATCTGAATCCCACCGAGTGGATCGAGAACCGCCCGCGGTGTCAGTCCTGGCGCCAAAGCCTTCAGACGCTGCTGCAAGGTCACATACAGGCAATACGCCAGGAAACATACGAAGATGTGCGCCTCGAACCGCGGCTCGCGCCGATGATAAATCGGGCGCAACCGCAGATCGTTCTTGAAACTCTTGAACACCGCCTCGATCTGTACCAGCAGCATGTACAACTTCCACAACCACTCGGGTTCTTTCCCCGTCAGGTTGCTCCGCAACAGGTAATGCCCATCGTAGAGTTCGGCCTCCTGGAGTTTGTCTGTCTTCAAACCAAAGCGGAACGTCTGGCGGTCGAGTGGCTCGTCCTTCGTGGGCACGCGTACTTCCACGAACCCCGCCGCCCGTCCCGCCGCCGGTCGAGCCGCTCCCAGCCGCATCAGCAGCCGATCGCGGGATTTTTTCCCGTCGCATCCCCCGCAAGGCCCACAACCGACGCGCCAGTTTCTTGCGCCGAATCGCCAGTTCTTTCTGCTCCCGACCTTCGCGCTTGGCCACCACGTACCACTCGCCACCCTCGCCAAACACTTTCACCTCCACGCTGTCTTTAATCTTCTGCCAGGGCAACGATTCCCACTGCTTGCGGGTCTGGCGCACACGGGCGCGCGCGGGGTGCCCACCAAGTACAGCACGGGCGGATCGGCGGCGCGCATCTCGGCGAGAACCTCCTCGGTCGGGATGCCGCGATGCATGATCCACACCCGTTGCGCCTTGCCATAGTGCGTCTCGATCGTTTGCAGAAACTTCTTCAGCGTGGTCCGGTTCGACGTGTTGCCAGGCATCACTTCGTAGGCCAGCGCGAAGCCTTCGGACGTGACCACCAGCGCCAGCACCACTTGACGGCAGTCGGCTCGATGATCGCCGCTGTGGCCGTGTTCGGCTTTGGGAATCTCAGTGGTCTCGGCCTCGAAATACGTGCTCGTCAGATCGTACAGCAACAGGTCGTACTTGGCGTCAAAGAGGTCTTTCCAGCGTTGCTGCAGGAATTGGAACAACGCAACCCGATGCGTGAGCAACCGATCGAGTGTGACGTAGATCTGGTCTTTGCCGCACTACGAAAACTCTTGGCCCAACAAATCGCCCATCGCGCTGCGATCATACCAGAGCCGCTGACAACGCCATTCACTGCCCGGCTCGATCAGCCGATACGCCACCAGCACTTGCAACAGCCGGACCCAATCGGTGCCTTCGCGACTGGGAGCGAACTTCGAGCGCCAAAACTCGTCGAGGTTCAATTGCTGCCACAGTTCGCAGGCGAGCCAGCAGGCGCCGTACTGTCGCGGTCGACTGAGTAGATACTCATCGAGCCGCAGAGCCAGCGGCGGGACGGGCGAGGCAGCGGGTACTCGATCCGACGGGAACAAACTGCGGGTTTCGATCTGGCCGCAATCGGCATGAAAGATGTCGAGAGCTTTGATCCAGGCAGCCTGTTGCGAATCGTTGAGTTCGCCGAGGTAGAGCAGAGTTTTCTGATAGACCTGTTGAGTGCCGTGACTGCGGATATTTTCGACGACGCTATAGTAGCGGTGCTGTTTGCCATCTTTGGTGCGTGGCGTGGAGCGTAGGAACATACAAGCATCCACAAGCTGCATCAGAGCGAGGAGGTTGCGCAAGGGGGTAGGTCTTCACGACAACGTGTTTCGAGGAACGAACGCCCTAGTTCCCAAGGAAACTATCGAGTCGGGGGCTTCGATTTTCCCAATTTCAGGGTCCAGTGCCGAAAGTCGGGTTAGCCTGTTTTTGATGGTGGTCTTAGGACTGATTTTACTCCGCCTTACCGAAATTAATCCTTGGTCGCTGAACCGTAGATTCTGCATCAATCGCCGACATCCCGCTGTACTCGGGAGTTGCACAACGCAGCGAATCGGGATGGGTGTACCGGCATGGTGCTGACACTCCCAGACCTTGAAAGCCTCCGAACTTCCGCCTTGTCGGACTTCGAAAAGCGCACCGCTGCAATCCCGCTCGAGCAGTGCGAAGACTTTGCACGAGAGGTCGCGAGACTCGAAGGGCAATTGGAAGCAATCTACCGGATGGCCGTTCTGGTGCAGCGGCGCGAGGAAAGCATGGAAGCCGCCTTCGCCGCTTGGGACTCGATGGTCCGTATTTGCGACTCGTTCCTGTGCAAGCTGGAAACATTGAAGCGGGACCATCCGTATTGCACTGCTTCTCACGATAAGATGCTTGATCTCCGACTGGCCGCCGGGAAACGGCGAGAGCTGCATCGCCAGCCGGCGTCCTGATCGTCCAAGGATCTCCAAGGAGGTCATTGCGGAGTTGGCCGAACTGTCCGACCGATACAACAACGCCTTTGATCCTACCAGTGTCGATGCGGTGCAGGCGGAGGATCAGTTCAACGCCAGACTATATTCCCTGCATGCGATCCACGGTGCCGACGTTGACTTCCGGTCCTTCCGCTATGAACTCATCGCGCAGTGCAGAAAGTACCTGGCGAACAACTGATCCAGAAACGCAACTACGCGCCTGAACTGCTCCTCTCGTTGGGAGCCACCGGCAGGATCAATCGCGAGGGATGGGAACGGGAATGATGGATTGTTTGCCGGGCGGGCCGTAAGCGAGTGCCGGTGGCGATTGGCTCGCCGGTGTTGAGATTCCGGCTGAACCGTGGAAAACAACTCGACGTGATCTCCAACCGCACACGGTGGCCGGGCAGAAAGGTGTTCGACGTGGCTCCCATTTCGATCTCCAGCTCGTAAATCCGTCCCGGCTGCATCAGCACCTCGCGGTCGAGCCCTTCCCGAAACCGGGTGCGCACCACGCCGTCGCACAGGATCATCGAGCGACCATCGGGATAGACATCGCATAGGCGCGCGATGAAATCGGTGTCCACAGCATCGGACGCAGCGTAGAGGACGGCTTTCACAAACCCGGTGACTTCCAGCGGTTCGCGCAGCTCCGGTCCTGTGAAGACCAGCACGTCGTCTCTTCGCTCGATGGGGGCATGATCTTGCGGACCTGTGGGCGCTCCGATGACGCAACCGCCGAGCGTTGGAACGGGATTGTCGGGGTTGTACACGTAGGTATCCGTCTCCGCGCCCTGCGGCGCGTCGGTGGAAAGCACGCCGTCGCCGTGGAGGCTGTTGGCCCGACCGCCGCTGACCAGGTGCAACGCCCTCTCCTCGGCGCGCGCCAACGGCCATTCTGATTCGTCCCGCCACACGTTCGTTCCCATCACGAAGATTCGGACGGGTGGCTCGTGTTCGATGCCGTTTTCCTTCTCCGAGACCCACCGCTCGAGCCAGCGCGCTTCCACGTCATCGAGATTGGTCACGGCCTGTGGACCGAAATCGAGCTGTCCAATCGAGCGGGTATTGAGTGCGTGCCCCCACGGGCCAACGATGAGTTTCTGGTGTGCGCGCGCCATTGGTCCGCCGTGGTTGCGGATTCCCTGGTAGTTGCGAAGCAGACCGTCCAGGTACAAGTCGTACCATCCGCCCATGTGCAGGATGGGAAGATCGAAGCGCGGATAATGCGCCTCCACACTCAGGTCCGCCCAGTAGCCGTCGTACGTGGGATGGGAAAGCCACTCGCGGAAGTACGGCACATGGTATCCCGCCGCCTCGTCCATGGTGATCAATGGCAGATGCCGAAAGATGCGGGGCCAATCTACGGTGGCGCCGCTTTGTGCAACGCGACCACTCACGCCGAATCCCCAAGTCGTGCACAGGGAGAGATTGAAGACACCGTTGTGATAGATCAGGTCCTTGAACAGGTCACGCCCCATGACGCGGGGGGTGATGGCGCGCAGCCCCGGCGGATTCATCCACGCTGCAGCGAGCTGGGTGCTGGCCGTGTACGATCCGCCGATCATCCCGAGACGTCCGTCGCACCACTTCTGCGCGCGCACCCACGCGAGGGTGTCGAAGCCGTCCTCGGCTTCCCTGAACGGCGCGAAACATCCCTCTGAGTCGTGGCGGCCCCGACAATCCTGCAACACCACGGCGTACCCGGCCTCGACATCGCGGAAGCCGGAAAAGGCGGCATTGTACGGGGTGCGATGAACGATCACCGGGAACGGCCCGTCGCCGTCCGGGCGGCAAATATCCGCGGACAAACGAACGCCGTCGCGCATGAGAATCGGCACGTTGAAAAATTGTTTCATGTTAGGTTATCGAGAAATGGCCACTCGCTTACGCTCGCGGCTACGCAGCTTCTCGGACGATTTCTAGCCGCAAGCGTACGCGAGTGGCCGTCTAATTACACGACTCAATTTTCTCTTCGCTTCCACAGCCGTCATCTTGGTAAGATTGCAAACCAGCATGAACCAACCTGCACTGAAGGTCGGCATCATTGGCGTCGCGAACTTCGGCGCCTACCGGCGGCAAACGCTGCGCCAGAGCGGACGTTTTCAGGTGGTCGCGGTGTGCGACCGCAATGAACAATCGCTCGCCGCCGCCGCGAAAGAGGAGAACGCGAAGGCGTACGCAGACTTCGATGCGATGCTCAAACATCCCGGACTCGAAGCGTTGGTGGTCAGCACCGGTGCGGACACTCACGCGCGCTTCTCGGTCGCTGCCATGCGTGCAGGGTTGCACGTGTTCGTCGAGAAGCCGTTATGCACCAGCGTCGCCGAGGTGCAGGAGCTCCGGCGCGCCCAACGGGAGACCGCGCGTGTGGTCGGCGTCGGCCACAGCCATTGCCCGAGTGATTCGCTGCTGAAACTCGCGCGGGGCCTCATCGAGCAGGGCAAACTCGGCGTGGTCACCGCGTACGAAGAGAACAGTTCGCACTCGGGCGGATTGGAGATCAAACCCGGTGACTGGCGTGGCTTGGCCGAGCGCAACCCGGGCGGGATGCTGTTTCAATGTGGTGTTCACGCGCTGCATGGGCTGTCGTGGTTGTTCGGCCCGGTTGCTGCCGTGCAGGCGATGATGAGATACGACGCCAACCCGAACACCCAGACGGCTGACGCCGCGAATGTCCTGCTGCGTCATCCGACCGGGTTGATCGGCACGCTCAACTGCTATCATACGACGGCGTACTGCCATGAACTGCGGATCTTTGGCACGAAAGGAAACCTCTACTTCGACACAAATGACAAGAAAGGCTGGTTTCAACCGCGGAGGCGCGGCGAGGTTGAAGAACGCGAGCCGCTGACGATCCCGGCCCCGCCGCCCGGTTTCGTGCACGCCAACGTGGACTCATGGTTCGATGCGATCCGCGGCGGCGATGTCTGCTATCCGTCCCTGGAAGATGGCATCCAAGCCGTGCTGCCCGTCTTCGCCGCCGAGATTGCCGCGAAGCAGCGACGCGAGGTGAGCTTGCGGGAGTTGGAGACAGTGTAGGTCAGTCAGGAATGGCTGACCTGCTTTTCTCTCGTAGCCGTTTAGCGTCCCAGCGCGCGAGCCGGTAGCGTTTGGAGCACAAGCGTTAGCTGGTCGGGCGTGCGTCTGCCGAAGCAAGCTGAAGCTTGTACTCCAAACGAAAGCAAAGCACGCGCTAACCACATACTTCTGCTCAAGCCCTGAGTAAACTCTGCACGTGTTCGCGCAGACCTTGCTCGATGGGAGTGGACGGAACGGTAACGCCAGCCGCGCGCAGTTTGCTCAGATCGTAAATGCGATGACAGAGGAAAGGCGCGGCCTCTGGATGCGCGGCAAGGTGGGACGCCACGGGAACCTCCTCGACGCGCAACTCAACGCCGAGCACGCTGGCGATGATCCGGTAATATTCTCGCGACTCGACGATGTCGGGGCCAGCCGCGCAGAAGATCTCACCGTGCGTTCCCCTGTTGCCGGCCATGCTCAGGATTAACTCGGCCAGATCACGCGCGAAGATCGGTTGCTGGAGGAAGTGTCCACCGCCGACCAAGCGCAACGGTTCGCCTGCGCGGAGTTTCTCGATGAGCTTCGGGTCGCGGCCGTGGAGCGGCAGACAGCCCGGTTGCGAGCCGGGACCGTAGATGTGGCACGGGCGGACAATCGTCCACGCCATGCTGACCGCGTTGCTGTTGATCAGTTCCAGTTCGCAGAGCCGTTTGTTCCCGCCATAGTCACTCGTGGAGTAATAATTGGTTGCCTCGGTTTGCGGGAACTCCCGTCGCGCCGGGTCGAACACAAAATCCGTCGAGATGAACACGAGATGGTCCGCGCGATCACGAAAAACGGCAAGGTCCTGCCGCGCGTCCGCCGGCGCGTAACCGATGCAATCCACGACGAGATCCCAATGTCGTTCTGAACTGTTGATCGTGGCGGCGAACCGCGCCTCCTCGCGCCGGTCGGCCACAAGACTCGTCACGCCTGTGGGCACGGGACTCCTTCCACGTGTCAGGGTCCACACGTTCCAATCAGAGGCCAGAGCTGTGCGCGCGAGCGTGCCGCTGACAAACCCGCCGCCGCCGAGGATGAGGATGTTCTTCGCCATGACGAGCGGCATATCGCAATGCGGTAGCGGACTCAAGCGTAGCGTTTGGCAATGACAAGCCACGATGGATCGTTTAGAGTGGCGCGCAGATGGATTTGAACTCGATCACTGATGCGACGAAAGACGCGGCGGATGATGCGGTCTGGAACGCCCAAGAGATTCGCGATGAGAAATCGTTGCGGTCGTTTCTCGCGGCGCTGCTTGCCAACCGGATCGCACGGGTGGACCTGCCGATGGTCCGCTGGGCGCGCGAGGCGGCGGCTCGGAATGATTCGAAGGGGCTGGTAGAACTCGATCGCATCCTCGCATCCACGCTGGCCGTGGGGCCGTTGCGCGAGGCGAGTGTGCGCGCCGGTCAGCAGCAACTTCGGAAGCTGCGTCCGATCAAGGGCCATCGTTTCCTTGCCCGCTACATCGCCGAGGTCGAGTCGGAGCGCGCGTGTGGTTTTCAGCCCGTCGTGTACGGCGTGTATCTCTTTCTGTTCAGCGTGGCGCTGCGCGAGGGCTTGATGAACTACGCGTATCAGACCTTGCAAGGATTTGTCGGTGCGGCGGCGCGGACGATCCGGCTCGACGAGGCGCAACGGAAGCCGTTGGTCGAAGATGTGTGCGCGGGGTTGCCGCAGTTGGTCGAGCAGTCGCTCGCCGTGGAACGCAGTACCGTGGCTCCGCGGATCGACGCAACCGCATCGGGTAGTTAAGCACATACCATGGCTGGAGTGGGCACACCGACCGAGACGGGCAAACCGGGCGTCATCGAAGTAACGGACACCGAGACGCGCGACGCGCTCGACACGCCCTGGAACGTCGTTGTTCACAACGACCCCATCAATCTCATGAGCTACGTGACGATGGTGTTTCAGCGCGTGTTCGGGTACAGCCGCGAGAAGGCGCAATTTCACATGCTGGAGGTGCATCACAAAGGACGCTCGATCGTGTGGACCGGTGGACGCGAGCGCGCCGAAATGTACGCGCACCAATTGCAGGGATATCAGTTGCTCGCCACGATCGAGAAGGTGGAACTGTGAACCTTCTACGACTGGAACGGGTGGGAACTGACTTCGTTCGCCTGCGACGCGTGAATGCCGCCACCGCCTCGTGTCTGTTGGAGGTGCCGGGAATCCTGGAGCAGGCCAAATCCGGCCCGGCTCACGAACGACTGTTCCCCATGCCCACGACGGACCACGCAAAGATCAACGAAGACTGGCAACAGTTCGTCGTTCCCGAGTTGGAGCGCTTGTTCGCCTCTGCGGGCGAGATTCTGGCCAAGGACATCGAGCCGTTGTTGCAGAAGAAGAAGGAGCTCGTGCTCCCCGTCGCTCATTGCGACGCATGGGTCAGCGCGATCAACCAGGCGCGGCTGATCCTCGGCGCGCAACATGCCGTGACCGAGCAGGACATGGAAGAGTCGCGGTTCGCGCTCCTGCCCGGCGCCAAGCAGCAGGCCCTGCTGCGCATCCACGTGCTGGGCTATATCGTGCAAGTGTTTGTGGAGTTCCTATCAGGCGAACAGGCGTCCTCGTCGGCTTGAGAAGGTGTGCAATTGGGCTGCAGTGGATGAAGGTGGAAGCCGTTCCCCGAACGGCGACCATGCAGGCTCGCGCCGCGGGGAAGCGTTCCGATAGACGGGATACGGCTTCGCCGGTTCAGCCGGCCTGGATGGTGTTCAAACGCGAATAGATGCCGCCCCTGGCCAGCAGCGCGTCATGGGTGCCGCGCTCGGCGATGCGTCCCTCGGCCAGCACCAGAATCTCGGTTGCGCTTCGCACGGTCGAGAGACGATGCGCCACCACGATGACGGTTCGGTTTTCGCGCAGCCGGGCGAGCGAACGCAATACACTCGCTTCGGTCTCGGCATCGAGCGCGGTGGTTGGTTCGTCCAGGATCAGGATCGGCGCATTCTTCAGGAACGCCCGCGCCAATGCCAGCCGCTGACGTTGCCCGCCGGAGAGCCGGCTACCGTGTTCGCCCGCAGGGGTGTCGTAGCCTTGCGGCATCGCGGAGATGAACTCGTGCGCCTCGGCCTGAAGCGCGGCCCCCTGCACCTGTTCGAGCGTCGCGTTTGGCTGACCGTAGGCGATGTTCTCTCGTACGCTCGTCGAGAACAACACCGGCTCCTGCGGCACGATGGCGATGTGGCGACGGAGCGTCTGGTACTGGTACTCGCGAACGTCGCGTCCATCCACGAGCACTCGGCCCGAGAGAGGATCGTAGAACCGAAGGAGCAGGCTCAGCATGGTCGTTTTGCCGACGCCACTGGGACCGACCAGCGCGATGAGTTGCCCGGGTTTCGCCTCGAAGCTGACGTTCTCGAGAACGAGCTTGCCGGGCTCGTACCCGAAACTCACCGACTCGAACCGCACCTCGCCGCGTCCGCCTTCAAACGGCACCGCGTCGGGACGATCCGCCACCTGGGGCGTGGTCTGCAGGATTTCCACCACGCGACGGAATCGCGCCATCGCGCCGCGCACGGTCGTGGTGAGGAAACTGATGCTCGAAATCGGCCCGTACAGCATCCCGATGTAAGCCATGACCACCCAGATATGGCCGACGGTGATGCGCCCGTCCATCACGCGCTGCGCACAGACCCACCACATCGCGACGGTGCCGGCTGTGACGATGAACCCGATCAGGAACGACGAGAACAACTGGAGCCGGGAGAGTCGGAGGTTGATCTCGAAGCTGCGCGCCGCGCCTTCGCCGAAACGACGTTGCTCGAAGTCCTCGCGCGCGAACGCTTGCACGGTGCGGATGGCCGAGAGCGATTCGTGGGCGACCGAGTAGATCGAGCTTTCGGTCTCGTGGTATTGCTGACTGATGCGGTCAATGCGCTTGTTGAACAGCCGCAGACACACGAACAACAGCGGCACGATGCACAACGCCAGCAGTGTCATCGCCCAGTCCAGCCGGAGCAGGATCACGCACATTCCGGCGAGCATCACCGTCGAATGCAGGAACGGGATGGCGGCAGCGTTGAAGAGTGTCTGGATCGAGAACGTGTCGCCGGTGACCCGGTAGATCGAGTCGCCCACGCTCTGGCGGTCGTGAAACACGAGCGAGAGTCGTTGGAGATGTTCGTAGCACCGGCAACGCAGGTCGTTGAGCATGACCAGGCCCGCCCGGATCAGCACCGTGTTGCTCCACGCGCTCAACAGGCCCTGTCCGCCTGCCAGCACCAGCATCGCCGCACAGAGCAACGTCAGCCGGGCGCCCCGGCTGTCGCCAAAGACCGGCCCGACGATCCGTTGCAGCCACTCCGGGAACGGCCGGTCGCCGCATACGCTGTCCACGATGAGCTGTCCCGGCCACGGCGCGAGCAATCCCGCGCCGACGGTGAGCAGCATCAGGAACGTCCCGCCCAGTGCGACGCGCCAGTGGGGTCGCATGAATCGGAATGCCCATCGGTACAGTTCGCGGTTGGAAACCGGCGGCGAGGAATCCATTGGACGGGAGAATACGAAGCGAACTGGAAAAGGCAAAACAAAGTAGGGGCACACGGCTTTTGCCCATTCTTCAGAATCATCGGGCGCACGGTCGTGCGCCCCTACCGGAGTGCTCTAGTTCACGACTCGCGCCGCGCGGCGTTGGATGCCTTCGTACACGAGGCTCTCCCAGGCCTTGAAGATCGTCTTCTCGGGCGCAGGAACGGTGTTCTCGAACACAAAATCGGCGTCGTCCCAAGAGGCGAGTTCGTAGAACGCCTCGGCACCGTGCAGCCCGCCTGCCTCGGCGTGGACGATTTCGCCCTGGTCGAGGAAGATGCGGCTCTCGCTGCCGCCACGACGGAGCGTGACGCAGCCGGTGCGTTCGGCGATGCAACAAATCTGGATCATGTCGAGTAATGGAAACTGCGCGGCTTGGCCTGAGAGCATGGAATCATCCATCCTTTCTTCGGTGGTGTGGGGATCCCGGGGCACGGGTACGGCGTTGTACACAGCTTTGCGCACCACTTTCTTGAGACGGGAAAAATTGATCGGCTTCTCGAGAAACTGGATGCCGTCCGAATCGTCGCCGCGGTCGAGCCAGCGTGGTCGGCCGTAGCCGGAAATGACCACGACGGACAGATTCGGATACTCGGTGCGAACGTGGTTGACCAGTTCGAAGCCATCGGTGTTGGGCATCTTGATGTCGGTGATCAACACGTCCACGTTGGTCTGCTCAAGGATCTTGAGCGCCTGATCGCCGCTGCGTGAGGAGAACACGACGTACTCTCCGTCTTCGGTCAGGTGGTCCACGACGAGCCCGTCGAACATCGGGTCGTCGTCCACGACGAGGATGCGCGGCTTCTGCTTCTCGGTATGATGAAATCCAAGCATTCTGGCCCCAGTAACCCCAAATTACGCAGGGAATATGCCAGTTCGCGGCCTGAGAACGCGCGGGTTTGCGCGTCACGGCAGCATCGAAAACACGACGGACACAGGCGGGGCGCTGGGATCCAGACGGACGTTGACCCAGCTTATCTGAATGACTCCGTTGCTGGCGATCGCGGCGCCTTTCTCGGGGAGGCATCGGATCAGTTTCGCGCGCTCGGGCAATCGCACACCCCACAGTTGCACTGCTGAGTCGGGAGGCGGCATCCGGCCAAACCACACTTGGTAATGGCCTTCTTTGGTGGGTTTGACCCGGTCAGCCTGGCGTTCGAGGCGGAACACCATTTCGGCCGCGCCGGCCGCGACCGGGCCTGGCATATGCACCGTCATCAGCAAGTCCTTCGGGCGCGTCGGCGTGTGTTTGACCGTGAACTCGAGTGGTTTTCCCTCGCGAGTGTAGTAGCCGATGAACCGTTGCGGCTCGATTCGGAAGGAGCGCTCGAACCGTTGGAGCGGACCAAAGCCGGGATTCACGAACGTGTCGGTACTCCACGAGACTGTTTCCTTGAGATCAGGCTCGACCTCCACCAGGCGCACCGCCGCAAGCGGCAGGAGCTTCTGGTCGGCGTAGCTCCTGCCCTGCTTGAGCATTGTTTCGAACTGTTGCCATGCGCCGCTGGCGAGAGCCGGACTCTGCCTTTCCTTCTGGCGTAACCAATCGGGCGGTTCACTGGAGAAGGAGTCGCGGGCACGTTTCGCAACAAACGCCGCCACGAGGACGACGAGCAGGATTGTGAGTGTCCATCTCGTCTTTCGACCGCACGCCCGCCACAGCCCTCCGAAAGTTTGGGCCAATGCGGCGCAGAAGCCTTTGAGGATCTGGACAATCATGGAAGGCCGGAAGTGTAGAAGCGCGATTGGGAGACATCACCGGCCGGTCGGCGCGCTGAGGCGCCTCCCGCGTTAGCCCATCGAATCGCGACCGCTCCCGATATTCGAGGCGCGTTACCGCCGGACAGACCAATGTGGGAGGCTCCTCCGCGCGCCGACCGGGATGACGCACTGACCTTTTCAATCATTTGAATTTCGGAGTTCGAATTTTCCCCTACGGGTGATTCGTCTGCCAATTCCCCATTGCGTCGTACCAGTAGGTCATCTGCCCGGGGTCGAAGTGATTGAACGTCCCGACGTGGCCATCGCCGAAGAGGAAGTTCGCGAACCCCGCGTGTGGCGGCGGATAATTGGTGGCGGTGCCCGAAAAGCCGGTGCGGTCGGCGCGCTCGTTTGTCGGATCAATCTCCTGCTGCGGGCTGACCCACAGGTCTTCGCTCATCAGGATGAACTGCGCGGGCTGCGAGATGAACTTGTTCTGCACCGCGTACCGTCCCGCCACGCCGCCGCCGGCGGCAACGTAGCCCGGCAGGAGATTCAGATAGTAGCAGATGGGCAGTTCCGGCATCCACGATGGCCACTCGGGATCAACGTAGGGTTTGGTGGTCTGCACGTAGGGAAAGAGCAGTTGCGTCCACGCCCGGTTGGTACCTGCAGTCGTCCAGGTCGGGAAAATGCCGCTCAAGGCGCCGAGCGAACCGTCGTTGTCATCCCAGTACATGTGAACGGCGTAACCGAGTTGTTTGAGGTTGTTGACGCACTCGGTGGCGTGCGCCTTGCGCCGCGCCCGGCCGAGCGCAGGCATCAGGATCGCGGCCAGCATGGCGAGGATGGCGAGGACGACGAGGATTTCGACGAGGGTGAAAGAATGCCGCCGGTTGATCCAAGCCGGTCGGCGCGCGGAGGCGCCTCCCACATTGGCGCCAACTTGCGCGAACCGTGATGCCTTCACTGCACCACCGCCTTCTGCTGCTTTGACTGCTGCGCGACGGCGCGCTCCTTTGCCCGCACTTTTTTCAACTCCTCCTGCAAGTCGCGCATCTGCTTCTCGACGTCGTTGATCTTCGCCCAACTGTCGCGCGCGCCCGGGTACTGTTGGTTGTATTCGGAACGCATCGCCTCCACCCGGAAGCGGAGTTGGTCCAGCTTCGTCTCCAGCCCCCGAGATGCCCTGGTCACCGCAAGCTGATCGGCATCGAGCCGCGACAATTCATACACGCTCCACGGCGCGATGTTCAGATCGCCCTTCGGGCTCTGCTTCACGTCCACGCATTCGGCGACGGGCTGAAACTGATATCGCTCGCTCAGCCGTCCCCGCCAGCGCGCGAACGATCCCTGCGACGTGACCACGAACACGCGTCGTCCGCTCTCGATGTGTTTGCCGAGTTCGTCGCAGAGCGCTTCATTGAGCTGCGTGTCGGTCTTCTTCCCGAGCCATTTCTCGATGTCTTTGGCCTTGGCCCGGTGGAACGGATGCGGTTCGTCGTCCCTGAGTACCTTGATCTTGCTCTGCATCGCGCCGCGGTCGTAGAACCCCGACGAATAGAGCCGGTAGTCGCCCGCATACTCGATGAAGTTGAGCGCGTGTTCCTCGGAGAGGATGACGCTGCTGCCCGGAATCCGCTCGCGAATCTGATCGCAGAGCTGTTTGCTGAACCGCAACCCCTCGCTCCTGCGGTCGAGCTGCCGGGTTGTCTCGTGCAGGTTCACGCCCGCCACCAGCAACGCAAACAACCCCAGCGCGACGTTCCAGCCGGGACGCGACGGCACCGCCTGGCAGAGCAATGCCACGGCCCCCACGATCAGCGGCGGAAAAATGCTCACGAAGAAGCGGATGTACGACGGCCCCTCGCCCTCGGGCGCCCAGTAGTAGGAGGTGTAAAGAAGCAGGCCCGGCAGTGTCCAAAGGGCGAGGAATACGCCGAGTTTCACCCGATACACAAGGAGGTAGCAGAGTCCGGCAATGCCGAGCGGGAAGAGCAGGAACAGCCCCGGGAAGTCGAGTCGTCCCAGCATGAGCCGCCAGTTTTTTTCGAACCATTTCCAGCCGAACCCGGTGTCCTCGCCACACAACGTGTAGCCGCTGACCCACGGTTTGCCGTAGGCAATCATGTGTTGAACGATGAGCGGCGAGAGAACGATAAACGCCACAGCGAGCATCGTGGCGAGTTGTCCCCAAGGTACCGTGCTGAGCGGATATACTCTGTTCGTAGTGACGCCGTCAGGCGTTTCATTTGACTCGCTTGGTGGCTCGGATGAACGCCTGACGGCGTCACTACGAACCTTGCGCCAGACTTCCACACATCGCCACACCACCATCGCCAACGCCGGCAACGCCAGCAACGCCTCCGTGTATCGCACCGACACGGCATACGCCGTGAGCGCGCTGCCGAGGATGGCGTTCCACCAGCCGCCGCGTTCGGCCCATCGCCAGACGAACAACATTCCCCACACCGCAAAACAGATCGCGCCCGAATGACTGAGCGCCGAGATGCCGTAGAATCCGTGCATCGGGTTTGTCGCAAGGAAGATCGCCGCGAGCGCGCCCGCAAAATCGTTCACCATCGAGCGGCCAAGGAAAAAGATGCCGACGACCGCGAGCACGGCCAGGATCGGGTTCACCAAGAACACCGCCGCGTCGCCGCCGAACTTGAGGGCCAGCGTGCAGAGCAGCGGGTAGCCGATGGGGTACTTCGCGTAATACACGCCGTCCTTCGCCTCGACCCAGTTGCCGCTGACGAACTCGTTTTGGTCGGCGGTCCGTTTGGCGATGTCGCCGTGGAGCGCGAGTCGTTTGGCCGTCAGGAGGTAGCCGTTTTCATCCGTCCCTTGGTAGTAGGCGACATAATAGCCGCTGTAGAGCGCGCAACAGAGCGCCACCACGGCCGCCAGGACGGTCGCCGTCGAAACGTAAAAGCGGGGACGGGGTGCGGACATGGCGTCAGGCATCTCTGATGAAACAACTCACCTCGCGAAAAGTTTCAGTCCGCCATGGGACAATGTCAAGCGGGCGGTGGGAGTGGTTTCGCGCGGCGAACGATCACGGACCGACGGATGTGCTCGGCGTTGTTCGTCGCAGGCTCCCTCCAAACCTGCGTGGGTCGCAGCTTGCTTTCGCCGCTCTTCCGCGCTAGAAGAACTTCGAACTATGTCCGGTCACTCCAAATGGTCCAAGGTCAAGCATTACAAGGGCGTGCTCGACGCCAAGCGGGGCAAAGTGTTCAGCAAGCTCGGCAAGGAGATCGCCGTGGCAGCCAAATCAGGCGGCGGCGACCCCGGCTTCAATCCGCGGCTGCGGACGATCCTGCTCAAGGCGCGTGCGGAGAACATGCCCGCCGACAACATTGACCGCGCGATCAAGAAAGGCACGGGCGAATTGGCGGGCGTCAGCTACGAGGAGATGACGTATGAAGGCTACGGCCCGGGTGGCATTGCCTTGATGGTCGAGTGCCTGAGCGACAACAAGAATCGCACGGCATCGGAGATCCGCGCGATCTTCACCAAGCACGGCGGTAACATGGCGGGCGCGAACGCGGTCAAACATCTTTTCCATCGCAAAGGCCAGATCGTCGTGGCCCAGGAAGCCATCAGCGAGGACGACCTGCTCGGTCTGGCGCTCGATGCCGGCGCCGAAGACATGACGACGCACGAAGCGACCTACGAAATCACGACCGACCCGCAGCATTTCGAGGCGGTGCACAAAGCAATCGAGGCAAAAGGAATCAAGCCTTTGTCGGCGGAGATTGCGTTTGTGCCGTTGACGCCGATGCCAATCGAGGACGAAAAGATCGCGCAGACGATCCTGAAGTTCGTCGAGGCGCTCGAAGACCACGACGATGTGCAGAACGTGTACTCGAACTTCGATATTCCCGACGCCGTGATGGAGAAAGTGAGTGTGTGAGTGTCGAAGTGCCCAAATGCCCCAGTGACTTGGCGCTGGAAACTTGGATGAGCACTCAGGCACTTGGGCACTTGGGTACTCACGCACTATGAAGATTCTCGGAGTTGACCCTTCCTTGCGCGAGACGGGCTACTGCGTCCTCGACACCCACGGCGGCGACCCGAAAGCGCTCGCATTCGGCACGATCAAGAACAAGTCCGATCTGCTGCCGTCTCGTTGTCTCGTGCGCATCGCGGACACGCTCAAGAACCTGATCCAGGAACATCACCCCGACGTGATGGCGGTCGAGGCATTGTTCTACTGCCAGAACATGAAAACCGCGCTGACGCTCGGCCAGGCACGCGGTGCCGCGTTGCTCGCGGCGGCCGAGCATGGCCTGGAGATTTTCGAGTACGCGCCACGCAAGGTGAAGCAAAGCATCGTCGGCCACGGCGGCGCACAGAAACTCCAGGTCGGCAAGATGGTGCAACGCATCCTCGGCCTCGACAAAGAACCGCCCGAAGACGCTGCCGACGCGTTGGCAATCGCGCTCTGTCACTCGCAGTCGGCACGCGGGTTGGCGGCGCAGATCAATCCACCGAAGCAGATTTGAGTGACTGTAATTGGTAATCGGTCATTGGTGATTCGTTCTTGCAGTGTGCCGACGAGTTGTCCTTGCCCAATTACCAATCACCAATTACCAATTACGATCATGATCTGCTATCTCCACGGCAAACTGGTCGAATCGCTTCCCACCCGGATCACCGTGGACGTCAACGGGGTCGGCTACGAAGTGTTGATCCCACTTTCGTCATACGACAAACTGCCGCAGCCGGGACAGCTCGTCCGCGTTCTCGTACAACTCGTCGTCCGCGAAGACAGCCACACACTCTACGGGTTCATGACCGCCGAGGAACGCGACCTGTTCCGGCTGCTCGTCAACAGCGTCAGCGGCATCGGACCGAAGACCGCGCTGAACGTCCTGAGCGGGATCAGCGTTCCCGCGTTCAAAGGCGCGGTGGTCAACAACGACATCAAGGCGCTCTCGGGGATCGGCGGCGTTGGAAAGAAGACCGCTGAGCGGATCGTAGTCGAACTAAAGGACAAGATCGGCATCGTGGGCGCGTGGGAAGCGCAGTCCGCGAAGCAGGCGTTGACCGCCGAGGAACAGCTCATCAACGATGCCATCCTGGCGATGATCAGTCTCGGCTACAAACAACTCGCGGCGCACAAAGCCATCCGCGCCGCTCTCGACAAGCTGGGCGCGAAGGCGACGGTCGAGGAACTGGTTCGGCAGGCGTTGCGAGGAAACTGACCCGCCCTTCGGCTTGTCCCCGCGGGCTTCGGCCTGCTGCACCCCTCGTAAGTTGTTGCCGTGGAAGTCTCTTCCGTTGGTCCATTCCTTCTCACTGGCATCAAAGCTGCAATTTTCTCACCTGGGCGGAATGATTCGGACGCTGGAACAGGGCGGGTATCGTCCTGTCAGCGGCCGCGTCAGTCACAACGAACATGCTTTCCATTCGTAAGATGCCGATGCAGCGCCGGCTGGCCATTGTCATGATGGTGACCACCGGCGCGGCACTCTTTATCTCCAGCGCTGGACACGTGGTGGAGCATGTGGTGGATGGTCGCCACAAGCTGGTCGAAGAGCTGTCCGCCGAAGCGCACATGATCGCGGCGCGCAGCGACAGCATTCTCGAACTTCGCGACGGCCCCGCGGCGCAAGAGCTTCTGGCCGCGCTGCGTTCCGACACCGACATGGTATGCGCGGCATTGTACACGGCGGACGGCAGATTGTTCGCCCACTATCTGCGGGCCGGCGCTTCGCTGAAGGCACCGCCTCCCACTGCGGAGTTGGAAGGTCACTACTTCGATAATCACCATCTGTACGTGTTCGCACGCGTCCTGGGTCCCGGCAAAGTGAAAATCGGCACCGCGATGGTCTGTGCCGACATGCGCACGTTTGAGTCAACGATCCTGGATCACATCACCACCGCGCTCATTCTCACCGTGGTGGGCGGGTTGCTGGCGCTGCTGTTGACGTCGCGCTTGCGCCGGTTGATTTCCGATCCGTTCCTGAAGCTCACCCAGGTGGCGCGCGACGTCGTGCAGAAGCGAGACTTCACCGTGCGAGCGCCCAAGAGCAGCGATGACGAAGCCGGGCAACTCGTGGACGCATTCAACGCGATGCTCGTCCAGATTCAGCAGCGAGACGATGCGTTGCGCAAGTCGAATGAAAGTCTGGAGAAGCGCGTTCAGGAGCGCACGCAGTTGCTGCAGCGCGAGTTGATCGAGCGCATGAAGACGGAGGAGAACCTCTGGGAGAGCCAGCGCACGCTCACGACCCTGATGAGCAATCTGCCCGGCGCCGCCTACCGTTGCAAGAACGACCACGACCGCACCATGATCCTTGTCAGCGAAGGAATCTATGAGTTGACCGGCTTCCGCCCGGCTGATCTGGTCGCCAACGCCAAGGTTGCCTACGCGAAACTCATTCACCCGAAAGACAAGGAGATGGTGTGGAACGAGATCCAGAACGGCGTGTTCGAGCGCAAGCCGTTTCAGATCACGTATCGCATCCTCGCCGCCGACGGCAAGGAACGCTGGGTGTGGGAGCAGGGCCTGGCGGTGTATTCGTCCGACGGCGAGTTCAAGGGCCTCGAAGGGTTCATCACCGACATCACCCAGCGCAAGCGCATCGAGGAAGAGCGCGCCTTGGTGGAGGAGCAACTGCGTCAGGTGCAGAAGATGGAAGCTGTGGGGCGCCTGGCCGGTGGCGTAGCACACGATTTCAACAACATCCTCACCGTCATCACGGGTTACTGCGACATGCTGTTGCGGCGCACCGATAGTTCCGACCCGCTCCACAAGAACGTGGACGAAATCAGCAAGGCCGCCAGCCGGGCGTCGGCGCTGACGCGGCAGTTGCTCGCGTTCAGTCGCAAGCAGGTGCTGCAGCCCAAGGTGCTGGAGTTGAACGGCGTGGTGGTGGGCATGCAGAAAATGCTCTGTCGCTTGATCGGCGAGGACGTGGAGTTGCGCACGTCGTTCATGGAGGGACTGGGCTCGGTCAAGGCAGATCCCGGCCAGGTCGAGCAGGTGATCATGAATCTGGCCGTCAACGCCCGCGATGCCATGCCGCAGGGCGGTGTGTTGACCATCGAAACCGCCAACGTGGTCCTGACCGCCGCTGATCTCGCCGACAAGCGCGACATCGAACCTGGCAACTTTGTCATGCTCTCGGTGAGCGACACGGGCGTGGGCATGACCGACGCGGTCAAGGCGCACCTGTTCGAACCCTTCTTTACCACCAAGGGGCCGGGCAAGGGAACGGGACTCGGCTTGGCGACCTGTTACGGCATCATCCGGCAGAGCGGTGGGCACATCAATGTATCGAGCGAACCGGACCGGGGAACGACATTCCGCATCTACCTGCCCCGCGTGGACGAGAGCCTTGTGACCGAGCAGTCGGTCACGGAAGAACCTGAGTTGCCGAACGGCACGGAAGTGTTGCTCATGGTCGAGGACGAAGCGGCTGTGCGCGAATTGTCCGCCCTGGTTCTGCGCGAGTGCGGGTACGAGGTGCTCGAGGCGGGCAACGGCCAGGAAGGCTTGCAGGTTGCCAGCGCGCACCATCAGAGCCGAATCTCGCTGGTCATCTCCGACATCATCATGCCGCAGATGGGTGGACAGGAAATGGTGGAGCAACTGCGCAAGAGCTATCCGGACATGAAGGTGTTGTTCACGTCGGGTTACACCGATGACGCGCTCGTCAGTCACGGCGGGCTTGACCGCAACGTGGCATTCCTCGAGAAGCCGTTCTCGCCGAAACAACTGGCCAAGAAAGTTCGTCAGGTGCTCGACGAATCGCAGGCCGTGGCGGTGTAATAGGAGAAAATCCGAAATCCGAAATCGGAAACAAATCCGAAATTCCAATGAGCAATTCTACATACACCGCAGCGGGCACTGCTCCTTGTTTCGGCCATTTCCAGGTCTGATGATTCGATATTGTTTCGGATTTCGGATGTTTTTCTCTTCATTGCAGCGCCTCCGAATACGCCGCGATGATCGGGCCGAGCAGCGAGATCATCTGGAAAATAATGAACACCCCCACCGCCGCATACGCGAATCGCGGCAACCACGTGGCGAGGACATCCAAACTGCGCCGCCAGCGTTCCTCGTATTGACGTGCCAGGCGATCCAGCATCTCGTCCATGCGCCCGCTCTCCTCGCCGGTCGCCCAGAACTGCAGCAGTTCCTCGGGAAACGCTCCCGTCGAACGCAACGCCTGGCTGACCGCGAGCCCTTCCTGGACCAGTGTCTGCGCGCGCCCGCAGGCGTTGGTAATCCACGGGCTCGCCGTCACCTGGCCGGCATGATCCATCGCTTGGACGATGCCGTAGCCGGCGTTGAGCATCAATCGCATCGAGCTGAGCCATTGGCTGAGGGCGTAGTCGAACCGCAGTCGGCCGAATACCGGTAGATGGCAAAGAAATTGGTCCGCAGCCATGCTGGTCAAAGGCGAGTTCAACAACGCGCGAATCAGTCGCCACGCGAGCCATCCCACGGCGAATGCGATCACGAGAAAACCGGCGGTGTCGCGCAGATAGTGCAGCGTTGTGTACGGTTTCGATCCGAGTTCGCCGAGGAACAGCGCCGGGAAACGGCTGATGAAGACTGCGGCCACGAGCAGGACCATGGGGAACGTGCTCGCCGACAGCATGCGGGAGCGAGCTTTGGCTCGATTGTCGTAGTAGCTGCTCAACGATAGAAGGCAGGTGTCGAGCGCGCCGCTGCGTTCGCCAATGCCGAGCACGTGCAAATCCATCGGGGCAAACCGACCGCGATCGGATTCGAGCGCATCCTGCAACGTCAATCCGCTGCGTACGCGCTCGGCGAGTCGGACCACGAGGCCACGCATCGGACCCGGCGCCGCTTTTCGCAAGGTCTCGAATGCGCGCAGAATCGGCACCCCTGCCTGGAGCATCGTGCCGAACTGGTAATAGAACGCCGCAAGATGCTTCGCCGAGAACGGTCCGCCCGAGAACGGCACCGCCCAGGTCGGGATGTGGAGAGTGGCTTTGCGATTGGTTACGGTGCTTTGCACTTGCCTCTGCTTTCGGGTTTCCGCATTGTCTGCCCGATGCCCGAAAAAGGCAAACGCGACGAGTTCGTGGCAAAGGACGCGGCGTTTGAAATGACGTTGCGGCCGCCGACGTTTGCTGATTTCACGGGTCAGCCGAAAGTCCGGGAGCGGCTGGAATTGTTTGTGCAAGCAGCGAAGAAGCGCAAGGAGGCGCTCGGCCACATGCTCCTGAGCGGGCCGCCCGGCCTAGGCAAGACCACGCTCGCGTTCATCATCGCCAAGGAGATGGGCGTCAACGTCAAGTGCACCTCGGGTCCAGTGATCGAGAAGCCGGGCGACCTCGCGGGCCTGCTCACCAACCTCGAAAAGGGAGACATTCTCTTCATTGACGAAGTCCACCGGCTACAGACGACGGTCGAGGAGTACTTGTACCCGGCGATGGAGGATTACCGGCTCGATATCATCATAGATCAGGGACCGAACGCCCGCTCTGTCCGCATCAACTTGCCACGCTTCACGCTCATCGGCGCGACGACGCGCAGTGGACTGCTTACCGAACCGATGCGCACGCGATTTGAGATCAACTCGCGGCTCGATTACTACGTTGCCGGCGATCTCACGCACATCGTGAAACGCAGCGCGCGCATCCTTAACGTGGACATTGACGAGGAAGGCGCGTGCGAAATCGCTCGGCGCGCGCGCGGCACCCCGCGCATCGCCAATAATCTGCTGCGGCGCGTTCGCGACTACGCCCAGGTCAAAGCCGACGGCCATATTACCAAGGACATCGCGGACAAAGCTTTGACCATGCTCGACATTGATCAGCACGGCCTTGATGAGATGGACAAGCGCATCCTGGAGACACTCATTCACAAATTCGGCGGCAAGGCGGTCGGCCTGAACTCGCTCTCCGTCGCCGTCGGCGAAGAGCCGGACACAATCGAGGAAGTCTATGAGCCGTTCCTGATCATGCAGGGCTTCCTGAATCGCACGCCGCAGGGACGAGTAGCAACGGAGAATGGATACAAGTTGCTCGGCGTTTCTCCCCTGAAGGCGGGACAGGGCGAATTATTCCGACCCTCATGAGGACGAGTTTGCGAATGAGCCAATGTGGGAGGCGCCTCCGCGCGCCGACCGGTGCCGTGATTGCGTGCTGCCAACCCGGTCGGCGCGCGGAGGCGCCTCCCACATTGGCCTGTTCCTTCGCTCCACGCTCCACGTTTTCCCCATGACCTGGCTACGCCGGCTGATCATTCTCTTCCCGATCGCGCTGCTAGCCGATTTCGAGACTCTATAAATCCGAACGAAAGGCTTGACGACCGTTTCCAAGGAGCTTACAAGCTCGCGGCAGGATGAGCACGGGTCTTTCAAGCCCCTTGAAATCACTCTGCAACATCTGCCGGCAAGTTCCACCAGCCTTGCAGACGCCCCGCAGCACGTGCGCGAGCATTTTGAGAGGCATGAATCATCCCTGCACCACCTGCACGGTCGTTTGGAGGGTCTTCAAACAGCCCTGCAACAGCCGCAGCCCTTCCCGGAGCTTCTCGCAAGTGCTCTGCAGCACCTGCACCGCTGTTTTGAGGGCCTTCGAGGAGGTCTGCAGCATCTGCAACCAACGACAATACAACGTCTTACAACCGAAATAACGAAAGGAAACCTGTTCCATGGCAGGCAATGAAATCCCCCGTCCGTACGACCCGTTGGTTGAACTGATGGAAGACGCCGCCGACGGCGCGGACGCATATGGTGTGGCCGTTGGCGTGAAACAAAACACCGGGCCGGTGATCCGCGCCAGGCTCGAAGCGCTCGTCGGAAAACCTGCCGGCCCCGGCGGCGTGCCGCCCGCCGTGCCCGGCTTGAAGGCGCTGTTGAACGTCGCCAAAGCCAACAAGACAGCCAAGACCGCCGATCTGCGCACCGCCAACAGCAATGGGCGCGCGTTGGCGATGACCTGTATCGGCACGCTCAAGCCCGTCCTCGGTCAACAGTGGAACAGCCAGTGGAATGCGGCCGGGTTCACCGGCGGTTCGCTGCAAGTGCCGGCCAATCCGATGACCAAGCTCCAACAGTTGCGGGCCTATTATGCGGCGAACCCGGCGCGCGAAGCGCTCAATGTCGGCGGCTCCGGCATTGATTGTACTGCCGCCGCGTGTGAAGCTGCCGCGCAAGCCATCAGCACCGCGCAAACCGCCAGCAACGACAGCAACAGGGACGCCGGCACCGCTCAGAGCAACTTCGAAGCGGGCATCGAAGACGGCCGACGCTGTATGACCGGCCTGCGCGAGGAACTGTCGCAACTCATCGAGGACGACGACGAGCGCTGGTACGCGTTCGGGTTCGACAAACCGAGCGACCCGACCCAGCCGGAAATCCCGGCGAACCTGACCGTCACCCCCGGCGCTGCCGGCAGCGGCTCGTTGTTCTGCAACTGCGACGACGCCCGTCGAGCCGACAAGTACCGGTTCGTCGTGAGCGACGCCGCCGGCACCAAGCTGGCCGAGAAACTGGCCGAAGAATCCGAAGCCATGTTCACCGGCCTGACGCCCGGCGCGGCGGTCAAGGTCACCGTCACCGGCTACAAAACCGGCGGCGCGGAGAGTCAGCCAAGCGCGCCGGTGCAGGCGGTTGTGCCGTAATTCGGAAGAAAAGTTCAGTGCGACATCCAGAGCCCCTCCAGCGCTTGGGACCGCCTGTGGTCATCGAGCGGTGTCGCGTTTACTCCTATGAACCCGAAAATGTACTTGCAGCTTAGCCGGTGAGATGCTATCTGGCTCCGTTCAATAGAGAGGCGATTATGAAATCCAAGCGTCAGCTTTGTCCAATTCTCGTTAGTCTCCTCATGTTTTTGTCTGTTCACCTTGTGCCGGCCGAGGACACTCCTCCCGACATGGTGGCATTCCAGACACAACTCGTAAGCCACATCAACCAACAACGACCGAAGTGGTCTCAGGCTCAACGGGATGCCTTAGCGGCATTTGCCGTGAGCTATCTGCAACAAGTTGCGCCAAACAAATTGACCCCAGGAAATCTGGCCGTCATTGCCGAATATTTCGCGGACAACCTGAACAGAATGGGCACAGTTGGCAGTCCGGACGAACTCACTGTTCAGTACAATCGCGAGTTTCTCAGGTGGGAGATTGATCGCTTCGGTGCTCGAACGGAGATGGTTTCGTCGGAGAAGTCCGGCTTGGAGGCTTCGATCTCGAACTGCTTCGCCAAGGCGAAAGAAAAACTCCACGCTTGGACCCCGGCCGAGACTCATCAGCAGCTTGACGAAATCGTTATGGTTCAAATGAAAAAAACAATCCGAGCATTGCACGATCCGCTTTATCCGGGTCTGAAACACCCGATGTCTCCCGACGAGTTCACCGAGTGCTTCGAGATCTTTTGTGGCGATTTTCAGAGATCTGTCTCTGCAAAGGATACGGCCGAGATTCATGCCAAGTGTCATACAATGAATCCTCAACGAGTAGTAAACCGCTGTGACGTTGCGCTAAGTGGCTTAAGAATCTCGATCTGGCTCCCCGGGCCGTACGACGAGCAACTGACCAAGGTTTCAACAGCACTCGGAGAGGCACATACGAGAAAGCACCGCCAGCTAATCGAAGATGTAAATAGTGCGGCAAAATCCAACGATTTCGACACTGCGCGCCGTGTTATCGACAATCATAGAAAGGGTTCTAATTCACAATGATCCTTAGCACGTACTATATTCGCGGCGGCCAAATGGAGAATGAAATGAAAACAAACAGGATTCCACTAGCTTATCGAAGTGTGCTTTTGGCTCTGTGGATCGTCGGATTAGAAGGATACTCGGAAGGTGGGAATTGGCAGTCTCAATGGACGTATACAACGCTGGATCAGTACTACGAGGAAGTCGAAATAGGTCCTACCAGTCGCGCTTTTGCGGGTGGATACGTGAGTGGGTCCACGATAGGTTCGGACGTATCGGCTCATACGGAGGCCACTGGAGACACTGCATCCGGTGTTGCTCTTGGAATCGGAGAAGATGAGTGCACATATATTTGGATGCCGGACTGCGCTGGCGATCCGCCACAACCCCACACGGTTTTTTTTAGCGTCAGGCCGGTGGCTTGCATCAACACTATCGCGACGGGCGGTGGCGGATCCGGTGCGGTTGAAGGCCTGACTAGTACTACGACCTCTAGTGTGACGCTTACAAAAAGCGCGCACTGTGACAAGACTATTATCGCTGACAACCTGACAGAAGACTGCCCGATCGTGTGTAACGAGTTTCCGACTTACAGCGATTCGATTACTTTTACCACCAGCCCTACGACGTTGTATAGCTCTGGTAGTGGCATTGCGAGTGCGCAATCGACCGGAGTGGGACTGGTTGAGGGTTATGCCGATTCTAGTCACTAATTTTGCTTGGCTTGACGGCGCGTCGTGAATTCACTGCGTTCTCCCCTTCGAGGATGTTTTTGCATGGTTGAGTGTGTCCTCTGAGTACACCACGCAACGGCTACATCCCTGAGTTCCTTAAAGTTCACGGAAAGGATTGCTCGGTCTTCTGCCTCGAACGGAATCGTAGGGTTAGTCGGATCCAGAGGATTCATCACTGACCCCACCTTGAACCATGCAGGTATTGAAACTCGGGCCCGGACATCTCGCTTTAGACGGCTCCCGAATATCAGGGTTCTGCCTAGATGATCCGGCTCAGTAGAATAGTCAAGATTACGGAAGATGAGAAGCAGGCCCTGCCTTTCGCCGGACCATAACACATGGGTTCGGACGCCGTCTTCGTGGGACCCGGTCGTTTTAATTGACAGCGGAATCGTGGATGAGAGGATCGGTTCCAGTTGCTTGAGTTCAGAGTTTATCCGCTTGACTGCGCCCAACAATTCCGGGCTTTCGTTGAAACCCACCCACGCGCTGTTAGTGTCGTAGCTGTAATAATTGATCCCCTTCGCGCCATGCCCTAGCGCCGCATAGGTAAGAAGCCGCAACTCCTGCGCATCCAACATCCTGGTACTTTCATCCTTGGCGTAAGCTTCAGGTATCCAGTGCCATGGGCGCGGCCTAGCCGAATGCCAAGCCCAAAAGAAGAAGTTCTCTTCTTGCTCGATGAACTTTGAATCATCTCCATAGCGTGAACGGCTCAGACGATACGGATTCACCTGAAGCGCATCAACACTCTGCCCGTAGATTGGGTATTCGACCTGGGGCGTTGCGAGCACGCAGAGGTGAGCCGCCGATAGACAAACTTCGATCGATTCAAACCATGCTCTCCGGACTGGCAGGATGTTCTTGGTGGAATAGCCTACTTCCGCGTGCGAATCGTCACAGGCGGGATCGTTTGGAATTACTCGTGTTGAAGGATGAACATCCAGCCCCAATTCTTTTCGCAGCTTCACGTCTTTCTCATCGACGCCGAAGGCGTCCAGCATGATACCGGTTGAGGCTCGAAGCAGTGACTGCGCAACACGCCCGTCAGCCAACTGCATTCGTACATGGACAGGTTGCCCAAAGCACAGAGGTCGTCTCAGAGTAATCGCCACCATGCCCGGGTGCTCCTCATCTGGAACCTGCAGTATCCGAGAACTTCTGAGCAGGTGTTTGCCGTTTATCTCGAGTCGGACTGGCCTTGAGGAAGCAGCGCTCGTGTTACTGGCCAACATCGAAGCCAAATAGGTGATGTAAACATGATGGAAGTCTCGACTGAACATTATGCCTGCAAGCTCTGTCCTTGGCGTGGTTCCTGGCCCAAATTCAGCTCGCACGCGTTCACCTTCTTTCGTCTCCACATCAATCGATTGCACATTCGACGGACTCTTGCGCAAGCTGATCTGCAGCAAAATCGTTTCCCCTGGTTTTGCTACTGGGCAGGGGTAGAACTGCCACCACAGGACATCCTTTTCCGGGAAATCCTTGAGTTCCCGTGCATTGAAATAGACCCGCAGGCACTCAAGCGTTCGATTGCGATGGTTGGTAAGGAAGACTTCGATCAGTGGATAACTCGCGCCTTCCGGGGCAGGGGAAACATGCTCGCCGTTCTTTAACACGACTGTGTCGAACTTTAATCGCCGATAAGGTGCTCTTGAATCGATCGAAGGCCGGTACTGCACCTCTGCGGTTATCCCAGCAGCGTTCGCCGCTGGTCTGGGATCATGCGAGACGCAGCCGGCTACGAGCAGAGGAGAAATTGCGAGCCAGATTCCGATGCGCACACTCATGCACTCCTCAATGTTGGCCGCGAGAGTAGCGAGCCGGCTAGAAACTAGTCAACGTATTTTGTCACTCGCCTTCCACGGCACGAAGCGGAGAATCGTACCGGTCAAAGCGCCATGTAATCCAGACCAAATCGCGTTCGAAATCTCCCACCGCGTCTCAACTCGCGCCACCGCCCGCTTGACGCTCGGACTGCTTCCAGTACACACTGCCGTTACCAATAACCAACCCATGACCTGGCTTCGCCGCATCATTATCGCCTTCCCGATCGCGCTGCTCGTGTTCTTTGGCGTCGCGTTTCTTTCCGTGCGCGTGACGCCGCCGAAGAAACTCAACCAACTCACCATCGGCAGCATCGGCGAGGCGAAGATTCTCAACCCGATCCTCTCGACGACCACTGCCGACAGTGAGATCAACGAACTCATTTTCCACGGCCTGGTCCGGTACGACGAAGACATCAACGTCATCGGCGACCTCGCGACGTGGTGGGGCATCTCGCAGAACTCGACGCTCTTCTTCGCCACGCCCGCGCAGGCGAAGGAAGCGGCCGATATTGTGCAGAAGCAACGCGGGGATTGGGACACATGGAATCTCAAGGAGGCGAAACCCGAGGGCAACAAGGTCGTGCTCCATCTCACCAAGGCTGGCACGTCGTATCAGGAAACGCTGCGGCCGCTCGTCGCGAAGTTGAACCCGCTGCCGGTGTCGTTCGTGCGCGTCAGCTTAAGCGAAGGCGCGAAGCTGGATGGCAAACCCGCGACTTCGCAATCGGTACTCAAGCGCATCAAAAGCAACGCCGTCCAGTCCCACTTCGTCGGCACTTCGAGCGAGTTCGACCTCGTGGTACTCGGGAACACTGACGAGATCGTGAAGAGTCTTCGCGTCTTGTTGCAGAGCGATAAAGGCAAGGATGCGCTCGGCCAATGCGACGTGGCGGAGACATTCCCGGTCCTGAACGAGCCGGAAATCGTGTTCCATCTACGGGAAGGAGTACGGTGGCACGACGGCAAGCCGTTCACGGCGCGCGATGTCGAGTTCACCTACAAGGCGTTGCTCGACGAAGGCATCGCCTCGCCGCGTCGTTCCGACTATGAACTCGTGCGCGAATTGCAAGTCGTGGACGACTACACCGTGCGCGTGATCTATCGCAAGCCGTACGCGCCGTGCTTGCTGTCGTGGAGCATGGGGATCTTGCCCCGCCACATCCTCGAAGGCCACGACAGCAAATGGTGGGCGGAACATTTCAACCGCAAGCCCATCGGCACCGGCCCGTACAAGTTCGACGAATGGAAATCGAACCAGTACATCCGCCTGCGCCGAAACGACGATTATTGGGAAGGCCGACCGCACATCGAGACGGTGATGGTGCGTGTCATTCCCGATATGCTTTCGCTGCGGCTGCTGTTCGAATCGAAGGAAGTGGATTTCTGGGGCGTCGAACCGCACGCGATCAAGAGTTTCCTCGACAATCCGCGCTACGACATCTTCTCGCGCGTGACGACTTCCTACAGTTACGTGGGCTGGAATTTGAAGCGCGAGATGTTTCAGGACGCGAAGGTGCGCCGCGCGCTGGCCCACGCCGTCAATGTGCCGCAGATGATCGAGTACATTCTCTACGGTCAGGGCACGCAATGCACCGGCATCTTTCCGCCGCAGATGTGGTTCGCCAATCGGAGCATCAAACCGTACGAATACGACCCTGTCAAAGCGAAGACCTTGCTCGCCGAAGCAGGATGGAAACCCGGGCCCGATGGCGTGTTGCAGAAGGACGGGAAGAAATTCGAGTTCACACTCATCACGAATCACCCAAACGAAATCCGCAAGGACATCGCCACACTCGTCCAGAGCGATCTGAAGAAGATCGGCATCAAGGTGGACGTGCAACTCTACGAGTGGGCCGTGTTCATCGCGCAATACATCAACAAGCAGGACTTCGATGCCTGTGTGCTGGGCTGGTCGCTGAGTCTCGACTACGACCAATATCAACTCTGGCATTCGTCACAGGCCGCCGGGGAGCGCCTCAATTTCGTCTCCTACAAGAGCAAGGAAGTGGATCGCCTGCTGGTTCTGGCCCGGAGCGAGTTCGACGAGGAAAAAGCGAAGAAGTATTGCCACGATCTGCAGCGGATCATTTACGAAGACCAGCCGTATCTGTTCCTCGACGTGCCGAAATCCACCGGGGCGATGCATCGCGGCAGCTTTCGCGTCAAGCGTCCCGACGGTAAAGGCGGCTGGATTGACGAACCGATCCGCAGCACGAAACTGGGTTTCCGCATGTATCAGGATTGGTGGTATCGGCCATGAAGAGAGTAATTGGTAATTGGTTATTGGTTATTGGTAGTCGTCCGAGCGCTTCGCCAATTACCAATTACCAATTACCGATTGCCAGCAACCAGATCCCATGACCACCTTCCTGATTCGTCGCTTCCTGATCTCGCTGCTCGTACTCGCGCTGGTGAGTTTCATTTCGTTCTTCATCATCACGCTCACGCCCGGCAGCCCGTACCCGTGGGGCGATCTCAACCCGAAAATCTCGAAGGCGGTGAAGGACAACTACCGGAAGAAGTTCCATCTCGATCAGCCGTTGCACCGACAGTACGGGTTCATCATGCGCGATATGTTCACCGGCAAGCTCGTCAGCAACAAAGACGAGCGTCCGGTGCTCCAGAAGATCGGTGAGCGGGTACCGTACACGCTGATGCTCAACGGCGTTGCGCTGGTGATGGAGTTTGGGTTCGGCATCGCGCTGGGAATCTATGCGGCGCGCTTCCGCGGGACCTGGCGCGACAAGAGCACGGCGCTGATCGCGTTCGCATTCATCGCGCTGCCCGGGTTCTGGGTTTCCTACCTGCTTTGCATCTTCCTGGTGGGCTACATCCAGGTGCCGCTCCTGGGATTGACGACGTTCGGCGTCGAACACACGACTCGTCTCGGCTATACCCTCGACGTGTCGTGGCACTTGTTCGCGCCCGCTGTGGTGCTGGCCATCGGCGGCATCGCGGTGATGTCGCGCTACGTGCGGTCGAGCATGTTGGAGGCGATGACTGACGATTACATCCGCACCGCGCGCGCGAAAGGGCTCGACGAGACGGTTGTCCTATACAAGCACGCGCTGCGCAACTCGCTGCGCCCCGTGGTGACGTTCATCGGTTTCTCGTTGCCCGGAATGCTCGGCGGCGCGGTCATTATCGAAAGCATCTTCGGATATCCCGGCATGGGACGGCTCGGCTTCGAGGCGGTGCTCGAACGCGACTATCCCGTGCTGGTCACGCTCAATTTCATCGGCGCGCTGCTTGTACTCGCCGGCAACCTGATTTCCGACATCCTCTACGCGGTCGTAGATCCGAGAGTGAGGCTCGAATGACGCAATCAGCAATCTCAGAGACTCCCTTCCAACGCGGCCTTCGACGATTCCGCCGTGACCGCATCGCGGTAACGGCGCTCTTCGTGCTCGCGGTTCTCTTCGTGATCGCCGTCGCATTTATCGCGCTCAAGCTCGCAGACATTCCCTGGCCGCATAGCCCCAATGAACCGCACCTCGCTGAGAAGCTGCGTCCGCCCAGTGCTGCCTACCCGCTCGGCACGGACAACCTTGGTCGCGACGTCCTGAGCCGGATGCTGCACGGCACCTACATCTCGCTCACGGTCGGATTCCTCGCCGTTGGTGTATCCGTCGTCATCGGCATCATCGTCGGCGCGGTCGCCGGCTACTTCGGCAAATGGGTGGACAACACCATCATGCGCGTCGTGGACGCCATCATGTGTTTCCCGACGTTTTTCCTGATCCTCACCGTCATCGCGCTGCTCGGTCCGAGCATCTGGAACGTCATTGTGGTCATCGGTCTGGTGAGCTGGACGGGGATTGCCCGGCTGGTGCGCGCCGAGTTTCTGTCGTTGCGCGAGATGGAATACGTCCGGGCCGCCCGGGCGCTCGGCAAACAGGACCTCGGCATCATCTTCCGCCACATACTCCCGAACGCGCTCGCCCCGATCTACGTCACCGCCGTGCTCGGCGTCGCCGGCGCCATCATGACGGAAGCAGGCCTAAGCTTCCTTGGTTTCGGCGTGCAGCCGCCGCAAGCCAGTTGGGGGAACATCATCGCCGACGGCAAGAGTTACATCCTCGACGCCTGGTGGTTGATCCTGTTCCCCGGTTTGGCGATCTTTGTGACGACGCTCGCATTTTACTTAACCGGCGAGGGATTGCGGCAGGCGTTCGAGCAAAAGGAGGGGAAGTGAGAGTGCATGAGTGCCCAAGTGCCCAAGTACCTACGCGGCCAAGTACACGAAGTCAAAGATGGAGGAGAATCAGATGAAGATCGAAAAGTTTGAAGACCTGATCTGCTGGCAAAAGGCGCGGACGCCAGCCAACTTGGTTTACGAACGGACTCGACTACCCGCCTTCGCGAAGGATTTTGAACTAATTCGGCAGATCCGGAGCGCAGCGATTTCATCCATGTCGAACATCGCGGAGGGATTCGATCGTTGGAGTCGCAAGGAACTGCTGCGTTTCCTCGACATCGCCAAAGGTTCGGCAGGTGAGGTGCGGAGTCAGTTATACGTTGCCCGCGATCAGCGCTACATCACCTCACAAGAATTCGAATCGGCCGTGGCAGCAACCTTGGAAACCACAAAGACGATCGGCGGTTTGATCGGCTATCTCGAACCATGCGACCAGTCGTACACGGCACGAGAAACTTCTCTCTCCGAGAACTCCGTCCTCGACCTCCCTGCCGACTTTTGCCATCTTGGTCGGCACTCAACAACTGATTCTGTCTCGTAGGCACTTAGCCACTCATGCACTCAGGCACTCTTCTCGAAGTTCACAATCTCCAGACCCACTTCTTCACCGATCGTGGTGTGGCGAAGGCGGTGGATGGCGTCACGTTTTCCGTGAAGGCGGGCGAGACGCTTTGTCTGGTGGGCGAAAGCGGCTGCGGGAAATCCGTGACGGCGCTTTCCATCCTGCGACTCGTGCCGCCACCCGGGAAGATCGTGGGTGGAAGCATTCGATTCGACGGGCGGGACTTGCTGGCGCTGTCGAAGGAGGAGATGAGGAAGATTCGCGGCAACCAGATTTCGATGATCTTCCAAGAGCCGATGACGTCGCTCAATCCGGTCTTCACCGTAGGCAACCAGATCGCCGAGGCGATCCGGCTGCACCAGAACGTCTCGAAGGCCGAGGGACGCAACCGCACCATTGAGATGTTGCGCAAGGTGCAGATTCCGTCCGCGGAATCGCGCGTGGACAATTATCCCCACGAGATGTCGGGCGGCATGCTGCAGCGCATCATGATCGCGATGGCGCTCGCGTGCAATCCGAAGCTGCTCATCGCTGACGAACCTACCACCGCGCTCGACGTGACGGTACAGGCGCAGATTTTGGAGTTGCTCGCAGAACTGCAGAAGGAATTCAAGATGGCCTTGTTGCTGATCACGCACGACCTTGGAATAGTCGCCGAAGTGGCGAAGCACGTCGCCGTGATGTATGCCGGCAAGGTTGCCGAATTCGCGGATGTGGGGGACTTGTTCGCGAAGCCGTCGCATCCCTATACGCTCGGTTTGTTCAACTCGCTCCCGGTTCGCGGCAAACAGAACCAAAAGCTGGCGGTGATTCCCGGCAACGTGCCCAGTCCGCTGGAGTTTCCGACCGGCTGCAAGTTTCATCCGCGCTGCCCGTTTGTCGCAGATCGTTGCCGGGCCGAGGAGCCGGCATTGGGCAACGTGAATCCCGAGCATCGTTCCGCGTGCTTTTTCGCGGGTGATGTTCACACAGGACAAAAGAAATGGCCGAACTGATGAAGAATGGGTTTGTAGTAGAGTGCCTCAGCGCGGACTTGCATAGATGCTGCAACGGATCCAAGCCTGCGCTGAAGCGCTCTACTACGAACCACCACGCCAACCCATGAGCGAACCTTTAGTCCAAGTCCACGGTCTCAAGAAACACTTCCCGGTCAAGAAGGGCGTGTTCTCGCGCGTCGTCGCCCAGGTGCGCGCGGTGGATGGCGTGTCGTTCGCCGTCAACAAACAGGAAACGCTCGGCTTGGTCGGCGAAAGCGGCTGCGGCAAAACGACCGTGGGACGCACGCTGCTGCGCTTGCTCGAGCCAACCGGCGGCAAAGTGACATTTGGCGGTGAGAGCGTGTTCGATCTCGACAAGACCGCGCTTCGTCAGATGCGTCGGCGGATGCAGATCATTTTCCAGGACCCGTACGCATCGCTCAACCCACGCATGACGGTCGAGCAGATCGTGGGCGAAGGAATGGCGATCCACGGCATGGCCAACGGCGGCGAACGACGTGACCGCGTGGTAGCGATGCTCAAGCGGGTCGGCCTCCAGCCCGAACATCTAACGCGGTACCCGCACGAGTTCAGCGGCGGACAACGTCAGCGCATCGGCATCGCGCGGGCGCTGATCCTGAATCCCGAGTTCGTCGTCTGCGATGAGGCGGTGTCAGCGCTGGACGTCTCGATCCAGGCCCAGATCATCAACCTGCTCGAAGAGCTCCAGGCGGAGATGAAGCTCTCCTATCTCTTCATCGCGCACGATCTCAACGTTGTCCGCCACATCAGCGATCACGTGGCGGTGATGTACTTGGGCAAGATCGTTGAATACGCGGCAACCGAGGAGTTGTTCAACAGCCCGCTCCATCCCTACACGCAGGCGCTGTTGAGCGCGATTCCGGTTCCCGATCCGCAGACGAAACGGAAACGGATCATCCTGCCGGGCAACGTCCCGTCTCCGATCAACCCGCCCAGCGGTTGTCCGTTTCACCCGCGCTGCCCGGTCGCGGAGGAACGATGCAAGACAGAGGTGCCGGAGTGGCGTGAGGTAAAGCCAGGCCACTGGGTGGCGTGTCACCTGGCGAAAGCGTGACCGGCCGGACGGCGGCGATCACTTCCAGAACTGGAAGATCGAGTCGCACTTGATCTGGAGTTTGACGCCCACGTAGAGCCCGATGGGGGCGTCCCAATCAAACTCGGTCTTGACCTTGGCGTGATCGAAGAAGTTGTCGAGCTTGTTCTCCCTGCTGCGCGAATCGTACCCGGAGAGTTCCCGCATGCTGTATTCAAAACTGAGGAGCGAGTTCACGTCTCGCTCGAACAGTTTGAGCGAGTACAGAGTCTGGTTGAACTCGTACATGCCGTTCTCGAGAAGCTGAAGATGCGGTTGATCGGGGTATTGTTCGGGCGCGAACCGCTCTTCAAACGCCTGCCAGTCCTTGGGAATCGGCGGGCGGTACAGATTGACCCGGATATCGCGACCATCCCGTCCGAAACTGCTCCGCCCCAAGTCCGCTTCGCGGCGTGGCACATACGACGGGGCCGGCTTCTGCGGCGCAAAGATGGCAGCGAACAAGTGCGGATCGGAAAAAGCAGGACTTTCCAAGGTGGTCTGGGCAGACAACGACAGGGAGGCGACGAAGCAAGTAACTGCAACGACTCCAACTTCTATGTACGACTTACGGCTCGCTCTCATACGACTTACAACTCCTCTTCCTTGGACAAGGGGAGCGCGCCTTTAATTCATCCAGCAGAAGATACGCCGGCAGAGTCGTGATTGCAAAGGCGTGCCCCGCAGTCCGCCTCGAAATCCGACACAACCACCGCGCCGCTTGACCTTTGCGCGCCGGTTGGCCAGAGTCGCCCCACCATGCGACTCACGCTCTGCATTCTCAGCGTTGCTCTTGCTGTGCCCTGTTCGTTGGCGGCGGGCGAAAACGCAAACCCGGCCAAGCCGCCGTTTCGGTACGTGTGGGGCGAGGCCTTCCACATCCTGCCACACACGACCTCGAACGAATCCGGCTACTTCTCGCTCAACGAAGGACGCAACGGGAAGATCTATGTTGGCACGGCGCAGTATCAATTCAACGCCTACCTGGTGGAGTTCGACCCGCGCACGGAGAAACAGCGGATCGTGGTGGATACCCGCAATCTGTGCGGTTCGATGGCGGGCGGTTACGCCTCGCAGTCAAAAATCCACACCCGCAACTTCGTCGGCTCCTCCGGCAAAATCTACATCGGCAGCAAGCAGGGCTACCGAAGCGTTCCCGGCGACACCTCCGAGTATCCGGGCGGCTATGTGATGACGTACGACCCCAAGACCGACAAAGCCGAATGTCTCGGCATGCCGTACCCGAAAGAGGGCGTGATTGACGTGGTCGCCGACGAGAAGCGCGGGCTGATATACGTCGTGACCTGCGAGGAGCAGCACTTCATGTTGTACGATACGAAGACCAAGAAGTACCGCGAACTCGGACCGCTTCTCACGCCGTACGCGACGACGTTGATTGACTCAACCGGCCGCGCTCACGTTCTCACCAAGGACATTCAGCTCGCCACCTACGACCCCGAGACCGACAAGGTGACGACACGCGACATTGTCCTCGACGGCCAACAATGGCGGCCGCAGCCCGAGAAACCAATTCCGACCTGGAATCTCGCCGCCGACGCGAAGACCGCCTATCTCATCAACATGAGCGACCCGGCATTGTACGAGGTCAACCTTGAAACCGCCGTCGTGCGGAATCTCGGCAATCGTACCGAAGGCAAAGAGCCTGACTCGCGCAACTCGCTCGCCATCGCCCCCGATGGCCGGGTGTACACCCTCGTGCGCGTGAAGAACGACAGTGGCTTTGGCGGTGGGTACCTTCATCACCTCACTCGCTATACACCCAAGACCGGCAAGCACGACGACCTTGGCGTGCTCGCGATCAAGAATCCCGGCTTCTTCGACTTCTCTCCACTCTGGAACGGCCAGCCCAAACCGTTCTCCAACGGATTTCCAAAACTGCCCGACGGCACGATGACGCCGTACCACGTCCACATGAGTCTGATCATTGCGCGGAATGGATCCATGTACGCCACGTTCCTGTCACCCTTCACGCTGCTGAAAATCCCGCCCATTCGCTGAACGTTCATGATTCCCGCAGGCCTTCGATTCTCCAAACGTGGTTCATCACCCTGGGCCAATGTGGGAGGCGTCCCCGCGCTCCGACCGGCTGCGTGTGTCAAACCCGGTCGGCGCGCAGAGGCGCCTGCCACGTCGGCCCTCCCGATTTGCATCGCACTGGCGATGATCGGATTCATTCTCGGCTGCCAGCACACGGGCACCGGGCGGTCGCTCCAGCCCAGCGAGGAGTACCTCGCCTTCTCGTTGAAGTCGTGCGACGTCGTCGAACAGAATCTTGCCGAGATCGAGCGCGTAGCCGAGATCGTCGCGCAACGACATCTCCACGGCGGACTGATCGGGTTTCCCTGGAACGGCCAGGGTCTGCAGCAGGAACTGATGGGACGCAGCGGCGGGATGGTTTGCACCGGGTACGACCGGGCGTGGAAAAAGGATTACACCCCGGCCGAACGGTCGAATGATGTCGCCATCATCAGTTGGGAGCGCCCGCCCGCCCCCGCCGAGTTGAAGGCGTTGGAGGACATGAAGCAACGCGGCGGTTACATCATCGGCTTCGGCCCGCGGAGGATGGCGGCGCTGGCACCGTTCATCGCGGTGTGCGATGCGTTCTTCCACACCGGCTTCGGCGACGACGACCGCGTGGTGCAACTCGACGACGGCTCGATGGCGGGTCGGGGGAATTGTCTTCTCAACACGCTCCACGGCTGGGCGTTGACCGCCGAGATCGTTTCCGCGCTCACCCGACACGGTAAGATGCCCACGATGTGGAAAGCCTACCTCTACGACGACGGCATCGAGTGGGGGAACCGTTATTTGGGCAAGAAACAGTTTCACGATGACTTTCGGGTCGCGCCCATCGCCAAAGGCAAACTGGCAAAAGAGTATCTCAAGCAGATCCGCGCCCATCTGCGGAAGTTTGAGACCACCCAACTCGGCGCCGTGGATCGCTCAGCGGACCTGATCGCCACCGAACTGCGCGGTGGCGGAAAGGTCGTCGTCACCGCGATGGGACACATGCCCTGGACGTTCGTGGGCAGATACGAAGACGCGCAGTGGGCCGAGCCGCACGACCTGCACTTCAACACGCCCCATCAAGTGAAGGACTACCTGAGCAAGACGCCCGACGGCGCTCTCATCGTGCGACTTGGCTATAGCGGCATGCACCCCGAGGACCGCGCCATCTTCGAGAAGAAGAAACAGCGTGTGGTTCTCATCACCGCCGTGGACACCCATCCCGGCTGGGAAGTACCCAAGAACATGGCTGCTGTCATAGACATGGGCTGGTCGTTCGGCGACGCATGCGTTTCGATTCCGAACTACCCAATCAAGCTGTTTCCACCCAGCGGCGTGATGCAGTTGGTGGCATATGAGTGTCTGAACGTCGAGGTGCTCGAGCGCATTTCAGTGCGCGGAAAGTGAGGAGAACACCCATGCTTCGATTCGCCCCATCCACCGTGAATGTTACTCCGCCCATCGGCCATGCGCTGTGCGGCGGCCTGGTCAAACCTGCCATCGGTGTGCGTGATCCGATTTATGCGCGCGGTGTCATCCTCGACGACGGGAAAATGCGAGTCGTCCTGTGCGCCGTCGAGTTCTGCGCGATAGACAACACCGCGCACCGACAGGCGTCGCTGGCGCTGGCGCGTGGAGCGCGCACGTCCGTTCGCCGTGTCGCGCTGCACAGCGTCCACCAGCACGACGTTCCCTACATCCAGCTTGATGCCGAGCCGATGTTGAAAAAGCACGGCATCGGGCAACTCGATGAAGACTGGTGGGCGCGGGTAGTCGGCAACCTCCAGCGAGCCGCTGCGACCGCCGCGAAGGCGTTGCGGCCGGTAACGCACGTCGGCGTTGGCGAAGCGCGGGTCTCTGGTTGCGCATCCAATCGCCGGCTGGTCGGTCCGGACGGCAAGGTGCAAGCCATGCGCTTCTCGATGTGTACCGACCCGAAGCTGCAAGCCTGGCCGGTAGGCTTGATTGATCCGCTGCTGCGAACAATCACGCTCTGGAACGGAAAGCGGCTGCTCTCCTCGCTCAGTTACTACGCCACCCATCCACAATCGGCATACGGGCGGGGGCTCATTTCCGCCGATGCCATCGGCGAGGCGTTGCGTTTGACGCGCCGGGGCTTTCCCAACGCCCACCACATTTATTTCACCGGCTGCGGCGCGAATATCACGTTTGGCAAGTACGCCACGAAGAACCTCGAAGGCAATATCCGCCTGTTCGGCGGTCGGATCGCTGACGGCATCGCGCGGGCGATACGGAGCAGCGAATCGAGTCGTGTTGAGCCGGGGCCGCTTCAGTGGCGCGCGTTCGATGTCCGTTTGCCATTTCGGCCACGGTTTTCCCTGTCCCACGCAAAGAAGCGGCTTGCATCAAAAGCCGAACCGCTCGGGCATCGGGTTCTGGGGGCGTGGGGTGTGGCGTCCATGGCGCGCGCGAAACAGGTCGCCAAGGTCTGCGTCCAATCGTTGCGCCTCGGTCCCGCCTGGGTCGTCCACCTGCCGAGCGAGGTGTTCGTCGAGTATCAACTCTTCGCGCAGTCCTTGCGTCCCGAGGAATTCGTCGCCGTGGCAGCGTACGGCGATGGCAAGCTGCTCTATCTGCCCACCGCCGAAGCGTTCGCGCAGGGCGGCTACGAGCCGAGCGAGTACGCCTGCTACACGACGCCGGCTGTCGAGCCGGTGCTGAAGAAGGCGATCGCGTCACTCCTCGCCTGAAAAACAGGCGCCGCAAGGCTAAAGCTCCCGTCTTCCTTCGATAGCCCGCGCGAGCGTCACCTCGTCGGACTGTTCCAAAGTCGAACCGACCGTCAGCCCGTGCGCGATGCGAGTCACGCGGACGCCGAGCGGCTTGAGCTCATTAACCAGATAAAGCGCGGTGGCGTCACCTTCCACCTCGGCGCTCAACGCCAGCACAATCTCTTGCGGTTTCTCGGTCTTGATCCGCTGGACAAGCGCAGCAATGCGAAGTTGCTCGGGGCCAATTCCGTTAAGCGGCGAAATCTTTCCGCCGAGAGCGTGATAGACTCCCTTGAAGCTTTCCGATTTCTCCAGCGCGAGGATGTCGTTGGCGCGTTCGACGACGCAGATCAGGGCCTTGTCGCGGCTGGGGTCGGCGCACAGGTCGCACAACTCGGCCACGCTGTAGTTGCCGCAACGCGTGCAGTACCGGATTTGCGACCGGGCGTTGCGGAGGGCCTCGGCGAGATCGTTCGAGAGGCGGGCGTCGGCCTGGAGCAGATGCAGGGCGATCCGTTCCGCGGATCGGTTTCCGATGCCGGGCAGCTTCGCCAGCTTGGCGATCAATGTCTTAATGGGTGCCGGGTACTGCATGTTTCTCGATAAACGCTACCATATCGGCAGGCATCTCTGCACGAAATTCGCATCGCTGCTGCGTCGTGGGATGACGAAGCGAGACATGGTCCGTATGTAGTGCCTGGCGCGACAACAGGAGCTTCTCGACCATTTCCTGTGTCACTCCCTGCTCGATGAACTTCAGATACCAGCGATCGTCGGGGCCGTAAATCTTGTCGCCCACAATGGGATGGCCGAGCCAGGCCATGTGAACGCGCAGTTGGTGGGTGCGTCCCGTTCGCGGGGTGAGCCGCACCACCGTGAAGCCGGCAAGCTTTTTCTCGACCACGAACTCCGTCACGCTCGGTCGTCCATTCGCCTCGTCCACGCCGCGCTTGGTATAGACAGCAGAGTCGCGGTCGAAGCCGATGGGTTTGTCCACGGCACCGCGCTCCTGTTTGAACTCACCACAGCAAATCGCGACGTACTGCTTTGTGATTTCGCCGCGCTGGAGTTGCTTCCCGAGAATCTTCGCCGTGCGTTCGTGCCTGGCGATGACAATCAATCCGCTCGTCTCCCGGTCGAGCCGGTTGAGCAGTCGCGGCGTTGCGATCCCGTGTGCTCGCACCCATGCCACCAAGGTCGGATGCTCGGGCTTCTTCGCGGAATGACAGACTACGTGCGCGGGTTTGTCCACGACGAGCAGATCGTCGTCTTCGAACACGACCGTCGGCGTTGCGATCTCAATCACCGCGGACGAACTCCCGGTACATCCCGGCATACACGCCACCGAGCATCAGCAACTCGTAGTGCGAGCCGCTCTCGACCATCTGGCCGTCCGTGAGCACGATGATCTTGTGGGCGTTGCGGACGGTGCTCAACCGGTGCGCCACGACAAAGGTCGTCCGCCGCGCGAACAGTTTTTCGAGTGCGTTCTGGATCAAGGTCTCGGTCTGTGTGTCCACCGAACTCGTGGCTTCGTCGAGAATCAGGATGCGCGGGTTGGCCACCAGGCCGCGCGCGATGCAGATCAACTGCCGTTCGCCCTGACTGAGGTTCGCGCCGCGTTCGCCGACCTTCGTGTCGAATCCTTTCTCGAGCCGCAGGATGATCTCGTGGCAACCGAGCGTCTTGCACGCCTCGATTACCTGTTCGTCGGTCGCGCCGGGGCGTCCGTAGCGGATGTTCTCCATCACGGTGCCGGTGAACAGAAAGTTGTCCTGCGACACGATGCCCATCTGCTGGTGCAACGATTCGAGCGTAACCTGGGCGAGATCGTGGCCGTCCACCAGGATGCGTCCGCGCTGCGGCTCGTAGAACCGCGGGATCAGGTTCACGATGCTGCTCTTACCGGCGCCGGTCTTGCCGACGAACGCGATGGTCTGGCCGGGATCGGCGACGAAACTGATGTCCCGCAGCACCCATTCGTTCTCGGGCGTCGAATCGTACCGCAGCCAGACATGGTCGAACTCGACGCGTCCTTGCACGGGCGGCAATGCGGTCGCCCCTTCGCGGTCGCGCACCGACGGGGGGGTATCGAGCAACTGGAAAATGCGCTCGGCGCTCGCGGCGGTGGAGAGGGTGTTGTTCCACATGTCGCCCATGGTATTGATCGGGCCGAAGAACATGCCGAGGTACATCATGAACGCCGTCAGTTCACCGAGTTGGATCTGGCCCTGGAGCACCAGCACGCCTCCATAGCCCATGATGATCGCGGAGCCGACCCCGGAAAGCATCCCGATGAACGGGAAATACACGGCCCACACCTGCGCGGCGGCGATGGCGTTGATGTTGTGCTCGGTGTGCAGCTCGCGGAATTGCTCCAGGTTGACCTCCTCGCGCCCGAACGCCTGCACCACG
>CAZOTB010000031.1:44905-48341 GCA_964582645.1 uncultured Verrucomicrobiota bacterium
CCGGGCACCGCCAGTGCCTCGAGTTCGGCCACCACGGCGGTGACGATGTTCTCGGCGAGGTTGGACGTGAGGCGCGAGTAGCTCTCGCGGGTCTTGCGGTACATGGCCCACGCTTTCGTGTGGTAAATGCGCGACGCCACGGCCATCGGCGGCAGGATGATCGCGGTCGCCAGGCACAACCGGGGATCGTATTGCACCATGAAATACAACGCGCCCACGAGCGTCAGCAGCGCCGTCAACAACGTGCTCCCGCCGTAGGTGATGAACCAGTGCAGCGCATCCACGTCGCTGTCCACCCGGGTGATGATCCGGCCCGCCTTGACCCGGTCGAAGTAACTCATCGAGAGCCGTTGGATGTGACGGAACACGGCCATGCGCACGTCGTTGATCACGCGCTGGCCGAGGTAGGTGAACGAGCGCGTGTTGATGATGGAGAGCGCCCAACCGAACAGGAGGTTGGCGAGAAAGACGCCGCTGCCGATGAGCACGCCCCGGGTGTCGCCCGCCACCATATACCGATCAATGATGACCTGGATGATCTTCGGCCCGAGCAAGCCCGCGGCGGTGCCGAGCAACGCGAGGACTATGTTGCCATAGTACCGCCCGCGGTACGGCTGCGTAAATGCCCACAGCCGGCGGAACATGCTGCGGTCCATCTTCCGCTGCGCGAACTCTTCTTCGAGTTGGACGTCGGTGGCCATCGCTATTTGTTATCGGTTATTGGTTATTTGTTATCAGTTGCTCGGACGTGGCCCCCTACAAGCGGCTCCACCCAGAACCAATAACGATTAACCGATAACCATTTACGCCGCTTGCTTCATCATGAACTGCTGCTCGTAAAGGTCCTTGTAGAAACCCTGCCTCTTCAACAGCTCGTCGTGCGTGCCGCGCTCGACCACGCGGCCCTGGTTCAACACGATGATCTGATCGGCGCGATGCACCGTGGAAAGCCGTTGCGCGATCACAAATGTCGTGCGCCCCACCGCCAACTGCCGCATCGCTTCCTGAATGAACCGCTCGGTGCGCGAGTCCACGCTCGCCGTGGCGTCGTCCAGGATCAGGATTCGCGGGTTCATCAGGAACGCCCGGGCGATGGCGACGCGCTGTTTCTGGCCGCCGCTCAGCGTCACGCCGCGCTCGCCCACGGCGGTTTCGTAGCCGTGTTCGAGTTCCATGATGAAATCGTGGGCCTGCGCCGCCTTGGCCGCGGCTTCGATCTCCGCGCGCGTGGCGTCTTTGCGGCCGTAGGAGATATTCTCCGCGATCGTGGTCGAGAACAGGAAGGTTTCCTGGAAAATGATGCCGATGTTGCGGCGCAGGTCCGTGAGGGACAAGTGCCGGATATCCACACCATCAATCAAGATCGAGCCTTCGCTCACGTCGTAGAAGCGCGGGATCAGGTTCACGAGCGTGCTCTTGCCCGAACCCGTCGGCCCGACGATCGCGGTCATCTTGCCGCCTTCGGCGATGAACGAGACGTTGTGGATGGACGGTTTGTTCTCGCGGTAATGGAACGACACGTTGGCGAACACGACTTCGCCTTTGCCCTGCGGGAAGGCTTTGTTTCCCGGCACGATCAGCTCGGGTTCGTCGAGGATCTCGAAAATGCGCTCCGACGACGACGCGGCCTGCTGGGTGGTGTTGGCAATCTGGCCGATCATGCCGAAGCGCCAGCCGAGATTGTTGATGTAGAAAATCACCGCCATCAGGTCGCCAATCTTGATCTCGCCCCGAATCACCATCCCGCCGCCGAGCAGCAGGGTCACCGGCACCGCGAACCCGAAAATGAGCGTGGCCACCGGCATGCGGGCCGCCCAGTAGTTCGTGACGTGCAACACCCGCTCCATGTAGCGCGTCTGGCGGTCGTCGAATTTCGTGATCTCGCGCTCCTCCTGCGCGAAGGCTTTCACCACGCGTACGCCCTGGATATTCTCCGCCAGCGCGGTGGTCATTTCGCCATAATGATCGTGCACCTCGCGCCACTTCTTTTTCAGTTTCGAAGCGAAGTAGGTCACCAGCACCGTCGTGGGCAACATCGAAACCACGGCCACGGTGAAAAAGACCCAGCTCACCTGCGCGATGCAGATCAGCGACACGGCGATGACGATGAACACTTCGATGTTGGTGTAGAGCATCGCCTGCCAGAAATTTTGCAGGCGTCCGATGTCCGTGGTCGAGCGTGAGATCAGTTCGCCCGTGTTGGTCCGCGCATGGAAGCTGAACGAGTGCCGCTGGATGGCGTTGTACACGGCGCAGCGGATATCGAACACCACCTTCTGGCTCAGCCGCGTCCGGAGCATCCCGCTTCCCATGCTGTTGCCGCTGCGCACGAGCCAGAGCAGGAGAATCGCAGCCCCAAACAACCATGGCTGGAAATCGGGTCGCCGTCCCGCGACGGCGTCCTGCATCCCGTTGAGGAACGCCCGGGCGATTTGAGGCTGGATCGCCTCGATGCCGACGTTGACGAGCAGCATCAACACCGTGGCGGCGGCGAGTCCGCGGTAGGGCTTCAAGAAGTGCAGCACCCGGACGAGATTGCTCAGCTTGATCTTTGTCTTCTCCGATTTGTCCTTCTCGTCCACGGCGGGATTTAACTACCTCCGCAGGGGAAGCACAAGTGCCGCGGGGCTTGACGCCCTCATGCACGACCGCTTAAATCCTCGGCGCAATGAAGACCTCCCCGATTCGACTGGTGGCCGATTGTGACGCCCTTGTCGGCGAAGGACCGCTCTGGCACACGCCGTCCAACACACTCTGGTTTACCGACATCGAAGGGCGCCGGCTGCTGCGCTACAACCCGGCGACCGACAAATGGGACACGGTGCGCACCAGTCAGGGCCGCGTCGGCGGGTTTACGTTCGAGCGGGATGGGAGCGCGATCCTGTTCGAGGAACAACAAATCATCCACCGCGCCAACGACGGCCAGGAACGCGTGCTCTGCGAAATCCGGGAGGGCAACCGTGAACGATTCAACGACGTGAAGACCGACCCGGAGGGGCGCGTCTTCGTCGGCACGATGGGCGTCGAGAAGAACGACGGCGCGTTGATCCGCGTCGAACGGGGTGGAAAGTATGAGGTTCTGATGGCGGGCGTCGGAATCGGCAACGGCCCCTGCTTCTCGAAGGACGGGAAGCGGTTCTATTTCGCGGATTCGAAAGCTCGGAAAATTTACCTGTTCGACTACGACCGAAAGACCGGCAAGGTCAGCAATCGCCGCGTGTTCGCAGAAGTTCCCGAGGAAGAAGGGGTGCCCGATGGGGCGACCGTGGACGCCGAGGATCATCTTTGGTCCACGCGGTGGGGTAGTTTCCAGGCGGTGCGGTTCCGCCCCGACGGCACCGTAGAGCGGCGCGTGAAGTTCCCGGCCAAACAAATCAGTTCGATCACCTTCGGCGGCCCCGACTCCACCGACATGTACGTTACGAGCGCCTGCTAT
>CAZOTB010000032.1:0-47525 GCA_964582645.1 uncultured Verrucomicrobiota bacterium
CGCGAAACCTCCGTCCCTGAACGACGCGGGACGGCGGCATTCGCGCCCTACAACCGCCGACTCGCAGATGCACGGCGAAGCATTGGAACAAACCCTTTGCAATTTCCCACGAGGTGACTACAGTGTGCCCCGCACCGTGCGACCCTGTCGTCTAGCCCGGTCCAGGACAACGCCCTTTCACGGCGTCAACACGGGTTCGAATCCCGTCAGGGTCGCCATTTTACTTTTCTCCAGTTCCGTGTGCTCTAAGATGTTGAAAACAGGTGAGCTTGCGGCGGTTCGAAAGCCTTCGCCTTCGACATAGACCCATCCTTCAGGACTTAGAACCGCAAGGAATCGCCGCTTATTCTCAACGTCGTACTGGCCGTAGAGCTTCGCTGCGTTCAACAGGACGTGCTCCGCGAAGTTGAGCGCGGCCTCGATGTCCATTTCTTCCACCTCGGAATCGTGCTGGGCGATGCGGGCGGCGGTCAGTTGTTCCTCCAGATTCGCACGGTGTAGCGCGTAGCGATCTTTCTCGATTGCCTTGTCGTAGATGTAGGCCTCCTCCAGCTTGGTCAGTTTCTTCTCCAACTCCTCGACGTGCTGTCGGTGGATTGTCGTGCCGAGCAACAGCGTGTCGCGGCGGCCATTCCACTTGTCGAGAACTTGAGCGCGGAGCAGTCGGAGAAAAGCAGGCGACGGTTTATGCGGTTCAAGGTAGTTCTCAAACTCTACTTCGATCTTCTCTTTGCCGGCTTGGAACGGGTCGCCACATTGCTTGTTGTAGCACGCATAGTAGCCGTAGGACTTCGACCGCCCTTTGGCGAAGTATGCGGTGAGCAGCTTGTCGCAGCAAGGGCAGCGCAACGAGCCGCGCAATGGGAAGTTGGGATTGTCGCGCAGATGCGTTGCGGGAGTATTGGTCTTGCGCCCGGCCATGACTGACTGAACGCGGTCAAATATCACTTGCGACACGATAGGCGCAAAGTTCGCCTTGGCTCTCTGTCCCCAGCCCGGCACCGCGATCTGGCCGACATACAGAGGATTGCCGAGCAGTCGTGAGAACGTCGAGAGCGAAACCTTGTTGCCTTTGACTGTTCGCAAACCCGCAGCGGTCACCTTGTCTAGCACCTCTTGCTTCGTGTAGTAGCCCGTCGCATACAACTCGAACGCCTGCCGCATGAGTGGAGCGCGGACAATATCATGCGCGAGCGTCGGCTCTGCGCTCTCGGTGCGTGTGCTGCGATAGCCAAGCACCGGGGCAAACGGCCACCGTCCTTTTTGCACCGCCATCTTCATGCCCGCCATCGTGCGGTCGGCTCTCATGTCGTTGTCTAGTTGGGCGACAGCCGCGAGCACAGTCTCGAAGAACTTGCCCGTGCTGGTGTCGTCCACCGGCTCGTTGACAGAGCGGAGAGAGACACCTTGCTTGCTCAAGAGGAGTTTGACGGCGTGATGGTCGCCCGCATTGCGAGCGAAGCGGCTCAGGTTATAGACGACAACGACACCAACCTTGCCCCGGTACTGGCGGCAGTATTGGAGCATCGCCTGTAATTGTGGACGGTCGGTTGTCTTGGCCGACTCGCCTTCCTCGGTGAATACCTTCTCGATGTCCCATCCGTTCCGCTTGCAATACTCCGCGCACGCCTTCTGTTGCGTTTCGAGAGACAGATTCTTGGTCTGTTCCTCCGTGCTGACGCGCACATAGATGATAGCCTTCATTGCTTGCCTCCCTTCTCGTCAGCGCGTGCTTTGCGTCTGCGCACCGCTGCCGATTTTACCGCCATCTGCCTGTAGTAATCTTTTCCGCCGCGCAGCTTTGACTTGCCCGTGGCCTTGCCGCCTTTGCCGCCGATCTCGGCCAGGTACTGCCTTATTGCTTCATTCATGGTTTGTTCCTCCATCACCAAAGTGGAGCACAAGCGGCTTGAGTTAGCAAGCAGTTTTAGGCGGCTTGTTTCAGTTGGCGGCAGTGGGCGGCAGTGGGCGAGGTGCGACGGTGCTTCTCGATGTAGAGGTCAATCACCATGTCCGCCAGCACGTCCATCGAAGCAAGCAACTCCTCGATCTGGGTGTCGGTCATGCCGTCGCCCTCCGTACCGAGTAGTTCTCTTGCTCGCTCGATGGTCATGTCAGCCCGCGCTTAACGCCTCGCCATGCCCCCGATGTCCACCGCGCCCCGATGCGGCCAAACTGCGGAAACTGGCCTCTGGTGGTCTTGGACGACAAAACCGACGCTCCAGGATGACCGTGGTGACGCGATCTCGACGCGGTGCGATAGATGGCATGGGTGAAATTAAAGCGGATGCCGGCAGCGCCGGGGTCCAGCCCAGCGCGAATGGCAATCTGAATGCCCCCGTGTTTGTGGGGTGCCGGCATCCGCAAAAACAGGGGGAGTGCGCGAACCGCAAAAACATGCGGATGGCCACCCGAGACGGGTGTGCGCTTGGCTCCCCCCGGGGGTCATGCCGATTCAATTTGCGCCTCGACTGACGCAAGTTCGGCCTTCAGTTCCGCCAGCCGGTCCGCAGCGTCGCCCATCGCGCGAAGTTTGTGCCCTTGCTCGGCAACAAACCGCTCGTGCAGCAGCACGCCCGCGCCCGGCACGAGAAGGAACAACAGCACCGCCCGCAGCTCCTCCGCCGTCGGTCCCGCTCCGCCGCTTAACAGGCGCGTGAGCACAGCTACAGCTTGCCCCCGGATGTTGTCGCACTCACTCCCGTTCGCCGGTTCGATGCGAGCAACCAAACCTTTGAGTGATTCCAGGTTTGTCAGCGGTCGGACGATGACTTCATGCGCCGCGCTAAGCCGGGCGTGCTCCGCGTTCGCAGCTTCGATCTGGGTGGTGAGTTCGGCCACGCGAGAGTTTAAGGGCGAATCTTTTGCCCGCCGCAGTCGCGCCGACATTCGTTCAAGTACGGTACTCATGACCGGCCTCCATTCGCTTTTGCCAGTTCTTTTCGGATGGCGGCTTCGGCGCGAGCAAATCCGCGCAACTGCGGTGCCGGTGGTGCCGGCATCGGCACCGGCTTTGTCACAGTCGCCGCTGCCGCCGACTTCGCGGCAGTGATTGACCGCGCTGCCGACTCGATTGCAGCGCGAGCCGCAGCAAGGCGAACGCGCAATTCGTCCCGATGTGCCACAACCGAACGCCCGCCAGGACGAACGGACTCCAATACACCGCCAATGCGGTCCGCAGCCTTTTGCCACAAAAACGGCGTGGCGGGTGCGGACGTTTTGATTTCGTCCTCCAACGCCGTCAAACTCACGTCCAATCGCTTGAGCTTGTCAATGGGTGATTCAAACTTAACCATATGTTTCACTTCTCCAGGCGGCTTTTTTTTGTTGTCTGGTACGGCTCGCCGCTGTGAAGCCGTCCCAAAATTTCGTGGATGCCCACGTTGATCTCGCGCTCGATCTGCGGAGCGAGTTCGCCAAACTTGGATGCGACTCGCGGAGCGAGTGCGTAGAGCGCGTGCTTCTCCGCTTCACGAATCACTTGGAGTGAATCGCAGCACGCGGCCTTGTCGTGAACCTTGCCGCGTGCGACGTTCAGCTCAAAATCCAATTTCGCAATCCGCTTCCGAAGTAGCTCTTGCCGCAGTGCGCCAAGCTCGCCGGTTTCTCCGACACGCTGCCCCTCATGTAGCCGCTGCGCCTCGTGCTGTTTGATGGCAGACAACGACGCGGCCAAGTCCAGCTTGCCGGCAGCGTTGCGCGAAAGCAGCCCGCGTTTAACCCACGTCGAAACTGTCGAGGGTGAATAGCGTGTGAGCGCAGCCAACTCTTCAGCGGTTACGGTTTTCGGTTTCATGTGACGGGGTGGTTCAGTTCACAACAGTTTCGCTCGCCACATATCGAGAATGACGAAAGAGGGGTCAATAATTGACCCTTACCTGACACTCGAAAAGATTCCTTAACCCGCCCCGGGGGGGTGTCGTTGATCCGTTGACGCAGGCGTCGTGCTCGTGTGATGCGCTTCCCGCGATCCACTGCCGCTTCGTACTCGGTCCGGGTGAGATACAGGACACAGCCCTTGCCGGCAGGAACAGCAACGAGCATATAAGGTGCGGTGGTCATGCTGATTTCTCGAAAGTGAACAGAGCACCGTGCCGGTCCAATCGCGAAGCGATCCGCGGTCCCATAGCAGAGGCGAGTTGCTCCAGGTCCAGGTTCGACGTGAAGATTGTCAGACGGTTTCGACTGCCGCGCGCCTCGATGATCTCGCAGATGTTGGACAGCGTGCGCTCGCGTTCAAATCCGCCTGCACTTTGGAAAGTGACATCGGAGCCCAGGTCGTCTACGAGCAACAAGCGGTAGTCGCTTACTCGCTGTACAACCGATTCAATCGGCTCCGCCTCAAACCGTTTCGAGTCCACGATCTGCGCGACAAGACGGCCATAGGAAATGAACCGCGGGACAATGAAGCGTGACCGTGCCGTTTTCACGAGCAGCGCAACCGCTTGTGTGGTTTTGTGGCTTCCGACCTCACCGAGCACAACGACGAACGGCTTGCCCGGGGTGAATCGAAGTGAAGTTTCGCCGTACTCCATGTAGGAGCGAGGGATACGCGCAATGCCGTACTCGACCGCTTCAGTTCGCGCCTCAGTATCTTTGCGTAGCCGATACGCCCGCCATTCGTCAGCCGTCCACGGCAACTCGGACCTTGGTGCCGGACTGCTTGAACTGCGATTGGTCTGCTCGGATGCTAATGCCGTTTTTTCTGTTCCCATTTCGTGATCCTGTTTGTTGTGAGTTGCGTTTCCAGTTTCGCATTGCGGCTCGGTAGTCCTTCATTGGAGTTCGCCCCACGAGCCAGCCCTTCGAGGTGTAGTAGTCGAAAAACTTCTTGGCCTCCTCTGTGGGTAGTCCTATCTCTTGCCCGTAGATAACCGCTTCTGTCTCCGAGCATCTGCCGCTGGAGATTTTCGCAGCCTTCGTTCCCTTCCCCTCAGACTCCCCATCCGGAGAAGAAGCAGATACAGAAGCATCTGCAGAGGCAGGCGGTGTAACGCTTTCAGCGTTCCGTAACGCCCTGTAACGCTCCCTATGTTTTCGTACTCGCTCTCGGCTAGAGACAGCTTTGGAGTCGGTAGAAAGGCGGTCTCTGAATGCCAGGTAGTTGAGGATCAACCAGCCGTCCTCTAGTTGTTCGATGCGCCGTCCCTCGTTGTCGGGGGTTCTGGAACTTGGGTCGGGGTTCTGGAACTTCTGCAATGCCCGAGCGCAAGCATCCTCTCTGACTCGCGCCTTCGATGCCAGCCAGCCGGTCGAGCCGCGCACATATCCGTCCTGGTCGCACAGGGCAAGCAACGTGATCCACACCTTCGTTGTCTCCGCATCCTCCTGCCAGATGCTTGACTCGATGATGTCGGAGAAAAGTTTGACATAGCCGCTCATGCTGCCCCCTCCGCCAACTCGATCAACGCCCGGTCCCACGATTGGGGTTTTTTGGCGATGGCTTTCCGCAGTATCTTTTCGAGGTTGGCCGGCACCTTGACTTTGCCGCGCTGGAATTGTCTGAGTGCTTCCTCCCTCGCCTCAGCGACGGCGGCGAGCTTGGCCGCCTCGATGTAGGCATCATGCAGCACGTCCTTTTCTGGGACAAACTTCTCAACGCCGTGCTCCTTAAACTTTTTCTCCAGCCATTCGATGAACTGCGGCGAGCTCATCGCGTTGAGTTCCACCCGCTGACCCATGACAACATATCCGTTTGAGGGCGCGAGGAACTCGATCTCCTCGTTGGTGCAGCCGTACTCTCGCAGGCAATCAGTCGGGTTTGCGCGGTAGTCAACAGGCTCGCTCACCAGCTTCATCTTCCGCACGTCACCGAGCCGCAGCCCCAACTCGACCACGTTGGGTTGAGTCGTGTAGGTGAACCTGGCGGAGTCGCCGATCATCGTGTGGTAGATGCCGAACCCGGCCTTGTCGAAGTCATGCGCGACAAGCACCCGCACGCCCTGTTGTGAAAGAAATTCAATCAGACTGCGGCAGGCCACTACCGTCATTCCTTTGGTGGACATGAGGGCAACGTCGAACCGCTCCGGGATCTGTGCTTGTCGCAGCAACTCGTGAAAGCCTTCTTTCTCGACGAACAGAACGTTATCGAACTTGAGGGCGCTGGGAACGCTGAGCGACTCGGTCAAATCCATCTGCACCGACCCGCTTGAATTCTCCCACTTGCTGATATAGTCCCGCACCTCAAGCGTGCCCAGCGGCACCTGCTCGCCGTCGTGCGGTTCGATGAGGTTGCCGCGGGCGTCATAGATGACATCCCACTCGGCGGTGAGGTCGGGGTGTTCCTCGATGAATTTGGGCAGCAAGGTCTGCGTGAAGTAGGCTGAATCACTCCATGCTTTTCCGGCCAATTCGATGACCAACGGTCGCGCCGCGTACATGATCTGCCGGGCGTTCGCCGGGTAGTGACCGTTGCCGCTCGCGTGGAGATACGCTTTCTCCATCACCGAATCGGATGCCGAGGTTATGTTGTGGTAATCGCTCGGCCTTCGCATCTCGTTTAGTTCGGACTGCCGCACCCGGTCCTCGCGGTCGGCGTGCCGCTTGGCCTGCTTCCATGACTTGCCGGCGGAACTGAGGGCGCTGGTAAGCGCGTCGGCGATGCCGTTAGAGTTCAAGGTGGCCTTTCGAGCGGCCGGTGAACCGCGCCTCGGGCTTGGCGATGTGGACGGCCACGATGACGGGGTCGTGCCGGTCAACGCGCAACTCGGACAACGCCGTGCTGATTTCATTCGCCGGAGTTGCCAGCGTCGGCGTGAAGTTGACCCCGGTGATGATCGTCCTGGACTCCTCGGTGTTCTTGACGCCGAATCCGACCTCGATGACGTAAGGCGCTTCGTCGGACTTTTTACGCACATACCGGATGCTCTCCTCGGATGCGCCCATCGCTCTCAGTGAGCGGCGAAAGTGCTCCTCGCCGATAACGCCCAGCGCAGCCGCTTTGACGGCCCGCGATTCGCGTTTCATCGTGTCGAGCAGCTTGGCCGTCTTGTCGCGGTCCAGCCCGTGTCCGTTGACCATCGCCGACAGGCTCATGCCCGTGAACCCGGCGGCATCGGTGACGGCCTTCTGCTTCTGCGACCCGCTCAGGCCGGAGAACTCGGACACAAACTCGCGCACGGTACGGGCCCGGCCACCATCACGTTCGACGCCGATATACGCTCCGATGAGTCCTTCGATCTGCTCGACCGTGTACCAGTGGGGTGAAGTCGGCGAGGATGGCATCCACTTGTCGAAGGTCGTTGCCGTCGCCCTCCATGTCTTGTCCGTCCCGGCGATCTTGTCGCGGAGCACGAAGGTTGCGTGCGGGTTGAACAGGGCATAGCCGACCAGCAAGCCGGCGGTGTCGGTGATGTTGAGATTGTAAAAACAATCGCTCCCGAATGAATCCTCTGAGCCTGCTTGCTGCCACCCGTCGCCCCACCATGTTTTTACAATCGTGCCTTTTTTAACCTCTGGGCAGGGCGTGACCACGGGCTCGATCTTGAGCCGCTGGGAGATGGCATCGAGCGCGACGATGATGTGATACCGCTTGCCTCCGGTGCCGACTGTGACCTGGCCCTGCTTGCCGTTGCGGACAAACGGAGCGGACCAGACACATTTGAGGGCATTCCCGAGTTGCCCACGAGTCGGTGAGATGTAGTGGAGCTTGTCCGACACGCGCACCATGTAATCGAGCGACTGCTCAATGATGTGCTCAGGCAAGCCGGGCCCGTTGTCGCCGACCGTGACGCCGTCCTTGTCGAGCGTGACCTCGATGATGGGCGCGATGCCGGCGGCCTCCGTCGCGTCGAGCGCGTTGTCGATGAGTTCCTTCGTCAGAGCAAGCGGCCACACCTCGGGGTCGGTGCCGATCTGTAGCCGCAGTTCCTTCTCCGTGAAGTACTCCAACTGTCGCGAGATCGTGAACGCCTCGCGCTGAAGAGTGGGTTTGGAAAACTCACGCGAGCCCGGCAAGGAACTGGTGCCGCCAGCCCGCGCCGAGAGCGCAGCACCGGGCCCGCGTGATGATTTGATTTCAAGTGTTGGCATATTCTCCTTTTTTGGTTGGGGTGGTTATTTCGCGGGAGTGCTCACGGTCATCTCTTCGCACGCGCCGGCGTGACTCCGCTCGCGCAGACAAGGCAGACGACCTTGCTTTTGACGGTGGCGGTGTTCCTCGCACCGCGCAGGCGAACTCCGCAGCCGCAGAACGCGGGGATCGCACGAAGCCGACGACGTGTGGGTTTCTTCATGCGACAGTGTCCCGAAGAAACCGTTGCAGTTCCTCGACGCTGAAGATCGGTCGGCGGGTCGCTCGGCTTGGATGCAGTAGTCCTCGCTCGACCAACCGATCCACCGTGGTTGGATGTCGGTATCCGAGTGCCGCTGTAGTCTCGACGCGATTCAGCCCGACACGGTTGGTAAGATTGAGAGTCGCCCGCACCGCCAGCACTTGCTCGGCGATGCTGTTCTTTTTGTCCCTGCCATTAGTGTGCTTTTTCATCTACTTCCTGGCGCCGAGGTCAACCACTGAGGTTTGCCACGATGGACTTGGGTAAGCCGGCAGCTACTTTTCGTGCTGTTAGCGTGTAGCGGTGAAAACAGAAAACCCGCTGCGACAGCGCAACGGGTTTTGGTTTCGACGGAGATGGTCGGCGGGGTGTTGAACCGCCTCGGCTCGCGGTAGCCCCTGAGTTCTAGCCCCCGGTTCTCATGAGGTCATGCTGATGCCGCAACCATCTTCGCGCCCGCATTGTCAGCTAGGAGCACAGAGCGTAACTCCATGAGTTCGCGCAGCCATTCTATCAGATGGTTCGAAGCGGCTTGCAGTTGGGTCGCCAATCTGGCTCGATCCACTCCCGGAGCCGCTTGAACACCCGGTCCATCATGACTTCCGTAAGTTTCCCGGTCAGCGTGTTCTGCTGACTGGGATGATAGGCTGTGAACAGCCGGGGCAGCGGAGCAGGGAGGACATGCTCCGCACCATGTGCGAATGGAAATGCGGACGGTTTGAGTATGTGGCCCTTCCTTCGAACGGCTTGCAGATAGCCTTCATACGCGATCCTGCCGAGGCACAACACAGCGCGGAGGTTGCGAAGCAATTCCAGCTCACGCTCCAGGTAGTCGAGACAACGACCGATCTCAGCGGGAGTGGGTTTGTTGTCCGGCGGCGCGCACCGGACGACGGCGGTGATGTAGGCATCGCGAAGTTGCAGGCCGTCGTCCCGGCTGATCGAGTCGGGCTTGTTCGCAAAACCCGCCCGGTGCATCGCCCGCATCAGGAAGGTCCCGGAACGGTCGCCGGTGAAGATGCGCCCCGTGCGATTGCCGCCATGCGCCGCCGGAGCGAGGCCAATGATCAACAAGCGTGCGTTCGGGTCACCGAAGCCCGGGATTGGTTTGCCCCAGTAGTCCCAATCCCGGTAGGCGCGCCGTTTCTCCCATGCGACCTGTTCGCAGTGGCGGCGCAGCCGCGGACAGAGCGCGCAGGCGATGATTCGCTGCTGAAGCTGGACGATAGGATGCCGGTTCATGGCAGCATGAGAGTATCCGAAATCAGACCCTTGCCATCGAGCACCATCTGAGGACACCATCGAAAATACCCGTGTTATTGTTTTGACAAACAATGCCGAATAGGATTCACTTTGTCACGTGACACCAAGCCACTTACTGAGGAGATAGCAATGAAGCCCAGACGCAACGTTTCTCCGTTGTCTTCGCTCGTGCTCGTGTGCGGACTCGCAACCTGGGCACTCACGCGCGATTCAGCCCAGGCGGCGGACGTATTCTTCAACACGACGCCTTCGGGCGATTGGTCGGTCGGCGCGAACTGGATCGGCGGCGTGCCCACCGCGTCGGACACCGCGTGGATCGGCAACGTGGGGCCGGGCACGGCGATCGTCAGCCAGGTCGGGATGGTCGCGGGACAAGTGATCATCAGTTGGAATCTCAGTGCCGGACTCGACATCCAGAACGGCAGCCTGAGTGCAGACCAAGTTTTCGTTGCGCACAACGGCTTCTCAGGAAGCGTCAACCACAGCGGCGGTACGCTCAGCTACAACGCCGCAGTCATCGGCGCGCACGCGGCATCGCCGGGCACGTACACGTTCAGTGGCGGCACGATGAGCGGCAACACGATGAGCGTCGGCTATTACCTCGGCGCAACCGTCGGAAGCCTGACCCAATCCAGTGGCTCGCACTCGGTGGCAAACTATCTCTCTCTCGCGGACGGACCCGGCTCGGTCGGCACCTACCAGCTCAGCGGCGGATCGCTGAGCCCGGTCCGCACATTTCTCGGTGCAAACGGCCAAGGAATCCTGAATCAATCCGGCGGCACCTACCACTCGGCGATCTTCAGCGCAGGCCAGAATGCTTCGGGCGTGGGGACATTCAACCTCACCGGCGGCACGTTCACCATGCCGAAGGAAACGGGCTTCAACCGCGAAATGATCGTAGGGGATGCAGGCTCGGGCACCTGGAATATTGGCAATGCATCGGCGACGGGAACGATTGGCGAATCCGGCGCGGGGCCGGACGGCGTGCATCTCAAGGTGCGGAACAGTTCCGGGGCATCCGGCACCGTGCGCGGCTGGGGGACGGTCGGATTCACGGCGCAATTGGTGAACAACGGTCGCATCGTCGCCGACGGCTACGGCACCGACCGCACGCTTTCGTTGACGGGTTTCAGCAGCGTGGACAACACGATCGAGAACACAGGCAACAATGGCTGGTTCGCCTTGAACGGAGGCAAGCTTACGCTTCCGACTCTGTCAATCAGTCCCGGTTCAAGCACCAAACTTTGGGGCGAGAGCGCCGGCGATCCCACGCCCGACCTCGTCAACAGCGTCAAACTGCAACTCAACAGCATCGCCTCCGGCGGCAACCTGGCGGTTTCGTTGCTCGCACCAAACCGGGCCGACGTGCCGGCTTCTCCTGACGGCCGTGCGTACCTGGGGATCTGGGACTTCGCGGCATCGGGCGGTTTGAGTTTTGGCGGCGGCGACGCGGACCTGACCTTCCGCTTCGACAGCACCAGCGATCAGGGCGCGGACCTCAAGCTCTGGCACTACGACGGTTCGTGGACTTTGTTGAGCAGCAGCTTCAACGACACCGACCACACGATCAGCACGACGGGCATCAATTCCTTCTCCTTGTTCGCGATCACGGTACCCGAGCCGTCGGCGCTGGCGCTCGTTCTTGGGGCAGCATTGGTCCTCGCGCGGCGCAGACAACGTGGATAGAATCGGACTGCTCGCCAGTTTTGTGAGCGGGTGTTTGGCGCTGACCGCCGGAGCGGAGGCGCGCAAGCTCGCCGAATTCACCGTCGGTCCTGTCCCGGTCGCGGTTCGAAACTGGCCTGTCGAAATGACGCTCGACCTGAAACAACTCGGCACTGAGGTTGCCGACACGAACCTCGATCTGGTCGAACGGCGTGGCGACACTGTTGTTCCCGTGTCGCTCCAAATCGGATGTGACGCCGCGCCGTGGCGCGCTGTGTCCCAGCGGAAAACGCTGATCTGGCAACTCGATGGCGAAACTCCCGCTGGAGCGACACGACGGTTCGAGCTTCGATCTCGCACCCATGCGTTGCAAACGACGACGGTTGTTGCCGACATGGCGTTCGTTCAGGGGAAAACCCAGACGACGGTTTCGAATTCCTTTTTCACCATCACCCACGACGCGACGAAAGGATTCGGGATCGCGAGGATTCGATATGCCCACACCGGCCGCGATGTCGAGACGCTCATGGCGGATGAGATGTATCTGCCCGAGGAAAACGGACGGAAAGAGTGTGCGCGCATGGGGAATCCCGATCCCCATCTGGAGACACGCGTCGTTGAACGCGGTCCGCTCCGTTGCGTTCTCGAAGCAAGGGTGCATTTCACCGGCCTGACCAACACTGCGCCGCAAGCGGTGTATCGCTACGTCTATTGGAAGGATTGCCCGCTCGTCGGCCTCGCGATTTGGTTTCCGAAGCAATCGCTCGGCGTGCCACGATTCGACTCGGTGTCGGTGGCGCGCTTTTACTTCATGCACAAGAATGTGTTCGCCACGGCCGCGGCGGGCGAGCCGTTCGTCGAGCGAACCTTCGGTGCACAGCCGAGTGACATCCCGTTGTGCAGTCGGAACGTGTCTCGCGCGTGGGGCTGCCTGCTCGCGGACGGCAACGCGTTTGGTTTGATCGGCAGCAATCTCGGCAGCATCTACGGGACGGAGCTCGGCCAGACCATTGCCGGCCCCGGTCGCGCGCCGTGGTGGCGCGGGCCGTGGTATGGACAAGAGGATCGTTGGCAGGGTCACCTCTACATCGGACCGAGCGACGGGAAAGGCAGCGCCGTTCGCGAGCACGCGGAACTCATTGCGGCCCTCCAACCGAAGTTGTCGTTTCCCGGCTTCGCCGAGCGAATCGAGAAGCTCCCGGCGTCACCGCTCGTCGGGTTGGCAGAGGAGAGCATGCGAGTCGGCGGGATCGGTCGCGCGATCGCGATGCTCAAGGAAGCGGAAAAGCGGGCGAATGCTCGCTCGCCCCTGCTCCGTCGGTTCGGGGACGGTCTGGCGCTCGCCAATCGGCGGGTCGGCCTCTACTTCTGGAAGTCGGACGCCGGCTACAGTCTGTGCGGGATCAGTCGCGCGGAGTCAGCGCATTCGTTTCTGCGCCCGCGATTGGAGTCCACCGGCCTGTGGGAAGCAACGCTGCGCGCGCCGGACCGCATGACCGAATACTCGCTCTCCCCCACCGACCTCGAGTTTGCCGGAGTGACCACGCGAAGCAGCGACTCGACGGCAACGGTCCGGTTCGATTGGCGCGGTCGCGATGCTGAAGTGCGCGTTACCGTCAGCCTTGACGCGGACAGTCCGCTTTCGCGCTGGCGGATTCGCGTCAACCCGCGCCATCCCGATCGCGGTTTATGGCAGGTCACGTTTCCGATCGTGCCCGGCGTTGGCGATCCCGCGCGCGCTCGGGACGAATCTCTCGCGCTGGCAACCAAACAGGGCATCCTGCTTCCGAGTCCGTCGCGGGGCGTTCAGTTCGGCGGCGAGAAATATCCCGGCCAGTATCTGATGCAGTTCATGACCTATTCCATAGCCGGCAGCAGCCTCTACCTCGCGGCGTACGACCCGAAGGCCGCGACGAAAGATTTCTACGCCGAGTCCGACAGCCCGGGCACGTTCGCGATGGGCATTCGACACGAGCCACCCTACCTGGCCGTGCCCGGCAGATCGTTCGCGACGGACTACGATTGCGTGCTCGGCGCGTTTGCGGGCGATTGGTACGACGCAAGCAAAGTCTATCGCGAATGGGGAACGAAACAGGTCTGGTGCTCGAAAGGCACGGTCACCGGGCGCAAGGACGTGCCCGGGTGGTTCAAGCGGAATTGCCTCACGTTGCGTCCCGGCGCGCGTCCCGACAAAGGCGTGGACGTGCTCGTGCAGGCGCGGCAGGCTTTGCCCGATACGCCGATGATGGCAATCTGGTACGATTACGCCGCCTCGACGAACCTGTTCGACAGTTCGCCGGATATGATTCCCGCCGCGCCGGAGTTTGTGCCCGCAGTGAAGAAGGGCGTCGAGTTGAACATCCCGTCGCTGGGCTTCACGCACGCGTTTCTGTGGAGCGAAGGGCATCCCGAGTACCGGAGTGTTGCCGTGCCCAACGCACTGGTTCTCGCGAATGGTCGTCCGAACTTCGAGGACTGGGGCGGACGGATGACGGTGACGATGAACCCGTGGTCGCCAACATGGCAACGCAAGTACTCGGAAGTGCTCGTGGGCATCGCGAAGGAACTTGGCGTCAAGGGTTCATACATGGATCTTGCCGGCTGCGGGCCGTATCAGGATTTCTCGTCCACCAACGGCAGGCAGCCGAGCGGCGGCGATTTCTGGAGCGGCGGCACGCGCGCGATGCTGAAGCACGTTCGGGCGCGGGTCCGACGCGTCGAACCCGAGTTTGTGATGCTGATCGAGAATCCCGCAGAGCCGTATCTCGATTTGATGGACGGCGCGACGATGTTTCACGGCGTGAATCCCGACCTCACGCCTCTCAACGTTCCGATGCTACAAACCGTGTACGGCGATTACCTGATCCAGTACGGTCCGAAATCGGGAGGAATCGCGAACCCGCCGTTGGAGGCGTTGCTGCCGATGCAGACGTTCATCTACGGCAGCCAGATCGGTCGCGTCTTCGCGTGGGAGCCGGGAACGACGACGGAGTTGCTGACGAAACTCGCCCGGTATCGGCAGGCGTGCCTGAAGTATTTCGTGGGCGCGGAGGTGTTGCGCGAGCCCAAGATCGAGTATCTCTCCGACTCGGGCACGGAGCTGCAAAAACTTGATCGGGCCATCCTGCGGACGACGCGGCGGGCATCGGATGGGAGCGTGGCGCTGATGTTTGCGAACACGACGCTCGGTGCGAAAATGCGATTTCGGTTCGAGGTGGATCCGAGGGAGTATGGCTTCACCAAGAATGAACCGCTATCGCTTGCCCGGCTCGTTCCCGACGCTGCAGCACTGGGGTTTACCCGGGGAGTCGTGAAGCGAACGGAGGAGTTATTGCCGATGGGGGCGCTGGTGCTGGTGATCAGAGAGGATCGGACATGACGAAGCGCTCCATGTGGCGGTTCAACGCATTCGATGTACCGACTTTATTCGGCTTCCTCGAAGGGAGTTCCCGCAGATTCCGACTGAAGTTGGTACACCAAACACTCGTGCTCGTATTTGTTGCGTTCCAGGCTTGCTCGGCTCAGAATCCTTCACACACCGCGACCGAGATGCTCAACGCCTGCGCCCTCGAAGCCGAAGCGGTCGCGCTGAAGAACGATGCGGTGATTCTTCGGGCCATGGCGAGTGAAGCGAAGGCAGGCGGCGAGTTACTGGTGATCGAGAAAGCGCCCTTCGTCGCGCTCGCGAACGACCAATTGGGACTGCTCTTCAAGGTCACTCCGAACACTGCCGGTCTGCGCGGCGTGTATCACGCGGAGAAGAAATCGCAGTTCATCCGCTGGCGACTCGGCGAACTGCCGCTCTGGGAAACCGTGTTCGTGAAAGGCGTCAAAGAGCCGCAACGGATTTCTTCCACGCGCCAGGCCGCCGTTTCGCACACCGCCCAAGCCACGGTAGATGCAGCCACGTTGGCGATTCGGTGGAAATGCGATCAGCCGCAATTCGCGGCGAGCATGGAAGTGCGTCTCCTGGCCGGGAGTGCGTTGTCCCAATGGTCGCTGCGCGTGGACGGCACGGACAAGAAGGTGGGATTGGCGCGCGTCTCGTTTCCCATGATTCGCGGAGCGGGCCGGGCCGATGAATCGAAGTCCGACTTCCTCGCCGTGCCGCACAAATCCGGATGGCTCTATTACAATCCCGGCCGCACCGCAGACTTCTTCGGCGACCCCAACCTGCAATACGCGTGTTACTACTCCGACGACGCGGGTTTGTACATGCAGGCGGACGAAGGCACAGGTTACACCAAACAACTGGCCGCGTTGGCCGACAGCGGCACGGTGGCGATGTGGTTCGACTACCCCGTGCCCGATTACGGCAAGATCGGCGGCATGTTCACCGCGCGCGGCGTGGTGGGCGTGTTTACCGGCGACTGGTATGACGGCTCAATGGTCTATCGCGATTGGGCGCTGCGGCAGAAGTGGACGCCAAAACAGACCTTGGACAAACGCGCTGACATCCCTGAATGGATCAAGCGTACCTCGTTGACAATTCGCAGTTCCGACGGCATCGCGACGAATGAACTTCCCCGTCTCAGGAAAATCATCGAGCAGTATCCGACGCACGCGAACATCCATTGGTACGGTTGGACGGCCAAGGATGGCGACAATCAGGATCTGCGTCGCTGGCCCGACCTCGATACCGTTCAGCCTCAGTTCGACGCGGTGGCCCGGGAACTTGTCAAGCTCGGCATCTACATCGGCGGTCTCTACCACGAGCCGCTGTTGTGGGCGACCGATTCCAAGGCGTGGAAAGCGTATGACGGCGCGGCGGCGGCAACGACGGATGAAGACGGCCAGTTCCGGTACGCCCGGTTCGGCAATTTCCCGCTGACCGTCGCCTGTCAGAAGCACCCCAACACGCAACGCGTCATGGTTGATACCGCGCTCAAGATGGTTCGCGAACATCATGCGAAGGGCGTGTACGCGGACCTCAACGGAACGTTCGGAGGCGGCATCTGCTTCGCGAAAACTCACCCGCATCCCGTGCTGGGCGGCTCATGGTACGCCGATGGCCAACGCGAGTTGTTGAACAAGATGCGTGCGGAGTGTCGCAAACACGATCCCGATTTCGTCGTCCAGGTCGAGAACTTCGACGAGCGCATCCAGGACGCGTTCGATACCTACCTGATCTTTCAGGGCCTCAATCCCGAGTACCAGGTCAACATCCCGATGGTGCAGGCCGTCTATGGCGACCGCACGTTGTACTACGGCGCGAAGTCGGGCGGCGTGCAGAATCCACCACTCGAGGCTGCCGACCTGGCGCAGATTTTTGTTTGGGGTGGAATGATCGGCCGCTTCTGGACCTCGATGTTCGATCCCGGTCGCGAAATCGAACGCGAGCACTGGCTTCGACTCGCCCGCTACCGGGACGCCGCGCTCGATTACATCGTGGGCGCGCGCATGATGCGACCACTCCATCTCAAGCACGAGATCCCAGACGACAATCCGTTGAGCGAGCGCTTTGCCATTCAACACAGCGTGTTCGGTCGCGCGGACGGACGCGTGGCGTTTTTATTCGCCACCAGCCGCATCAACAAGGAGTGGAAGTTTTCGTACACGATCCGCCCGGCCGCGTACGGAATTCCCGCCGATGGAACGTGGACGTTATACCGATTGAAAGAGGACAAATCCATCGAGCCGGTGGGCGCGATCTCCGGCGCGATGGAGCGAACCGACACGCTTCAGCCGCGTGAAGCGGCTGTCTTCATCGCCATGCCCACCGGAGGAAAACTATGAACTTGTCGAATGTGCCGTTCGGTGTACCGACTTTAGTCGGAATTTCTCCGGCGGCCCAACTTCTTCCGACTAAAGTCGGTACACCGAACGGATTCCGCCTACAGGCGGTACTACGAACGCTCGCCGGTTTGTCACTTACGCTCGTCGCGGTTGCGTCCGCTCAAACTCCCGTCTTCGATTTCACCATCCCGCGCATCAGCAGTCCGCGGATTGACGGCGACCTCAGCGATCTTGCCTGGACCGAAGCAAGCCAGCTCGGCGGCAAGATCGTCATGGACCTCGACAACACCGGCTACTCCCGCGTTCGACGCCCGCGCATCGGCTACGTCGGCTACGACAGCACGGCGCTTTACGTCGCCGTCATTGACTATTCGCCCAGTCCCGAGAAGCTGGCGGCGAATGACAAGGCGTTCTGGCAGGGGGACTCGGTCGAGATCTACGCGCAATGGGATCGCTCGAATCCGAACGCGTACATCCAGTTCGGCATCACGCCGTCAGGCTACATCGAACTGCGGCCCGCCGACGAGAAACCGCGCTCGAAAAACGATCTGCTGCTGCGCGTGAAGAAGACCGACCTTTGCTGGAATACGGAGGTGGCGATCCCGTTCGCGCTGTTCGGCGTCACCCCGCCCAGGCCCGGCGACGTGTGGGGAATGAATGTGTGCGGTCGTCAGTCTGCATTTCCGACTTCGAGCACCGGCATCCTGTCGTGGTCGGCGGTGTACGGTGCGTTCGCGCAACCACACCGGTTTGCCAAGGCCCGCTTCGGAGAATGAATATGGATTCGCTCACATTGACGAAAGGAAACGCCCATGAGATCGTCCTCACGTAATCCGATGCAAGCGAGACACGGCTTTACACTCATCGAGTTGCTCGTCGTCATCGCGATCATCGCCATCCTCGCCGCGCTGCTGCTGCCGGCGTTGCAGAAGGCCCGGGAGAACGGACGCCGTGCCGCGTGCATGAGCAATCTCAAACAACTCGGCGTCGCGTTCCGCATGTACGGTGAGGACAACGGCGATCGTGTGCCGGCCTGGCGACAGAACCTCGTGGACGAGATTTTCTGGATGCATTTCATCGGTCCGTATGTCGGCAGGCCGTACGCGCCGCCCGGGAACTATTTCGGCGGCGACTTCATGAAATGCCCTTCGAACAACTCCCAGCTTTCGCTCGGCGCGTACAACGCCACCTATGGCTGTGTGGTGTACGAAATCTGTCCCTGGACCAATCCCGCGATCAAGTTTTCCGATCTCAAGCCGGGACGGTTTATGGTCATTGACACGAAAGACCAGCCGAGCGTGGCCGGACCGTTGACGAATCCATTGATCAACGATTGGGACGGTGACGGCTTGGGCGACAGCAACGCATGGCTCTACAACGGCGCCTTCTTCTGGCACAACCGCACGGCCAACATCCTCTGTGTGGACGGCCACGTCGCGACGATCACGATCCGTGGCTGGGAACAGAACCAAGACAGTTTCTGGGGCAACTGAAGTGAACGCCGAGTGCGGCTTGCCGAATAACCAATAACCGATAACCATTCTCGAACCATGCACGCCACCCGTCAGATTGACATCGCCCGGCGCCTGCGCATCCCGCGCACGACCGTCTCCGCGGCGTTCCACACCGACCGTCTGCGCCCCGAATTGAAACAGCGCATTCTCGACGCCGCGGAGAAGATGGGTTACCGGCCGCACCGGTACGCCCAGGTGATGCGAAGCGGCAAGACCGGCCTGATCGGCATCATCCGCTCCAGCCTGCCGGCTGCCACCCGGCTGCGGCTCGACGTGGCGGCGAGCAAAGCCGTTGGCGCGTCCGGTTACGAGCCGTTGCTCAAGGACGCCGATTGGATCGAGCACCCCGAAGATCTCCCCCGCCTCATGGATGGACTGCTCGACGCGCACGTCGAGGGTGTCCTGTTCCTCGGCATCTCCGCGACCCTGCCGGCGAGCGAGATCGAGCGCGTCCGGAATCGAAGAATCCCCGTCGTCAGCATCAACGGCATCGTGCTTCCCGGCGTGGCGCAGGTGCGCAACGACGCCTGCCAGGGCGCGCTCGCACTGACGCGCCACGTGTTGAGCCTGGGTCATCGGCGGCCTCTGCTTCTGACCCGCTGGCCGGCGACTCCTTCGTCTGCTCAGTGGTACGATCCGAACTACAACTGGGCCATGGCGGAACGCATCGCGGGCTTCCAGCGCGCTGTGGCCGAAGCAGGCGGCAGAGTCAACGACGCAGAGCCATTGTTGACCGACCTCGGCATCCGACAATCGCACGCGCGAAGCCTGCGCCACTCCGCGCACGGAGGGATCGAGGCTGAAATTATCATCGAATCTCCCGAGGGGCAGTGGAATGACCTGTTTCACCCCGGCAAGGAAGCGATGAAAAAAATCCTCCAGCGCCCGCGGCGTCCGTCCGTCGTGATCTGCCACAACGATTTCTGGGCTGTCGGCGCGTTGACCGCGTGCGCCGAGGCGGGCGTGCGCGTGCCCGACGACATCTCGCTGACCGGCTTTGACGGTTTGTTGATCAGCGAATATGGGAGCGTTCCGTTGACCACGGCCATTCAACCCGTCGAGGCGATGGCGAACACGGCGGTCAAACTCCTGGCGGAGTTGGTTCGCACGGGCCGACGCTACAAGACCGGCCCCCACGCGAAGCTGCCATACGAGATTGTGTCGCGAAAGTCGTGCGCCCGACCGTCTTGAACCCGAATGATCACCGTTGATTCACCACAGCAGGGACAATCCGTGCGGCGCGTACGCAGCCATCGCGTGGTCGTGCGAGACCAACGTCAGCCCTCCCCGAATTGCCTGCCACACGAGCATCCGATCAAATGGATCTCGGTGCGCGACGACCGCCGGCAGTTGGTGGAAGGAGGCGGCGACGACCGCCTCCAACGCCAAACATTGATAGCCATGCTCCATCGCCATGCGTGGGAGGTCCGCGGGAGTCGCCCCTTGCAGGGCCAGTTTTCCCAACGCGAACTTGAGGGAGATCTCCTAGAACGAGATGGAGCTGACGAACACTTCGTTTTCCGGAATGGTGAGAGCCTGTTGGACGCGGGCGGTGAGTCGCTCCTTCTCCTGAATCGCCCAGATCAGCGAGTGCGAATCCAGCAGCAACCTCATGACTCGAGAAGTTCCTCGTCGGTCATCGCCCAATCGTCGCGGAACTCGGCCTTGAGCTTGCCGGCGTACAAGCCCAGCGGACGCGGTGGTTGGGAACGACCGTTCTGTGGCGGAACAAGCACCGCCACGGTCTCGCCGTTGGCGGCGGTCGTGATCTCAACCGGCGCGCCCTTCTTCACGCTTTCGAGGGCGGCGGAGAACTGCTTCTGAAACTCATCCACCGACATGGTTTTCATGCAGTTGATTGTAAGTCCTTTGCCCGCCGTGTCAAACTGACGGTAGCAGACAATCTAGAATCATGAGACCTGCCGAACGGAACTGCGTTCCAAAACACAGCATCCACTACGCTTCTCCAGCACGCCGCTGGGACGAGGGACTCCCGCTCGGCAACGGAACGCTCGGCCTGCTTGTCTGGGGTGACGGCGCTCCGCTGAATCTGTCCGTGGACCGCGGCGACCTTTGGGACAACCGTCCTGATCCGGCCACGCGCCACAAGGATTTCAACTGGAAGAAACTCACGGCGTTGCTCGACCGCAACGACATGAAGTCACTCTATCGCATCTTCGAGTCGAAGCACGGTACGACACCGTATCCGACCAAGCTGCCGTGTGGAAGGGTGAGGCTGCAACTGCCGGCTTCCAGTCGCTTCGAGAGTCGTCTCGATTTCGCCACCGCCATTTCGCGTACGCGGATCGGCGAGATTCACGTCACGGCCTACGTCCACGCCGAACGACCGCTGATCGTCGTGCGCGTTCGTGGCGCGCAACCGAAGGTGAGTTTCCTCTCTCCGTTCGATCGGGAGCGCGCCCGGAAGGAGAGCGTCGGCGAGGCAAGTGCGGGCGGCATCGAGCAACTCGGCTATCCGCCGCTCGAACAAGGCAGACGCGATGGAGTTCAGTTCATCCGGCAACGTTGCGCCGAAGGCATGATCTACACCGTGGCGTGGACGAGCGTTGCCTCCGACGCCGAATGGATTCTGTACCTGACTGTCCAGAGTGCGCTGAACGGAAACGATCCTGTCCCGCTCGCTTTGTCCGTTCTCCATGAGGCAAAGGCCACCGGCCCGAATGCGCTGGAGCGATCCCACCTCGCCTGGTGGCGGAAGTACTGGAGTAAAGGACACATCTCGCTGCCCGATGCGCGCATCGAGCGGCTCTGGTACGCCGAGATGTACAAGCTCGGCGCGTGCGCCCGGGAGGACACGTTGCCGATCGCGTTGCAGGGGGTGTGGACCGCGGACGAGATGGGCATCCCGCCGTGGCGCGGCGACTATCATCACGATCTGAACACCGAGATGACCTACTGGCCCGTTCACACCGCCGGCCGGGTGGCGCAGAGCCTCGGATTCGCGAAGTGGTTGCACGGATTGCTGCCGAAATTCCGGGCGTTCGCGCGGGATTTCTACGGCGCGCCCGGCGCGAACGTGCCCTGCTCGCACGGGGCGCGGGGAGAACTCGTGCGCGGTTGGTCGGCCTACGTGTACAGTCGCACGAATGCCGCGTGGCTCATCCAACATCTCTGGTGGCACTACCGCTACACGATGGACGAGGAGTTCTTGCGCGAGGTGGCGTATCCGTTCATCCGCGACGTGACGCAGTTCTGCGCCGCCGCACTCACGAAGGAGCGCGATGGCCGGTACCACATTCGGTACTCGAGTTCGCCCGAGTTCTATCACAACTGGCGTGAGTCGTTCGCGAAGGACAGCACATACGACCTCTCGCTGATCCGGTACGCCCTCGAAATCGCGAGCAAGGCGGCGCGGATTCTGAAAGTACACGCCGACGAAGCGACGCAGTGGGACGCGATTCGCCCGAAGCTCCAGCCGTATCACACTTCGCCCGAGCGCAAGTTATGGCCGCTTCGTCACAAGGGCCTCGCGATTTGGGATGGGCAGGGTTTGACCGAATCGCATCGGCATCCCGCGCACTGCATGCCGATCTTTCCGCTGGGCGATGTCCACATCGAGGGGAGCGACGCCGACCGCGCGTTGATCCAGGAAACCATGAAGGAAATGGTCGTCAACGGCACCGGCTGGTGGTGCGGGTACTCGTTCTCGTGGTACGCCTGCCTCGGCGCGCGCATCCGCGAACCGAATCGCGCCGTGTGGGGACTTCACAACTTCCTCTCCCATTTCACCTCGCCAAACACATTCCACGTCAACGGCGACGACAAGCAATCGGGCGCGTCATGGTACAACTACCGCCCGTTCACGCTGGAAGGGAACTTCGGCGCCGCGCACGCCGTGAACGAGATGCTGCTGCAAAGTTGGGGCGACAAGATTCGTCTCTTTCCTGCGGTTCCCGACCACTGGCTGGATGTCTCTTTCACCGACCTGCGCGCGGAGGGGGCGTTCGCGGTGTCGGCATGGCGAAAGGGCGGCGCGTTTGTGCGGGCGAAGATCGTCAGCGAGAAAGGAACGCGTCTGCGGCTGGCGCATCCGCATCCGACGAGGAACGTGGTTGTGCGCTCCACCGGATCGAGGAAACAGACGATCGGTGTGCCCGGTAGGGACATTGAGCTGCCGTCGCTCCCTGGCGAGTGTTTCGCGATCGAGCTTCAGCCCTAAGACTGGCGCTTCGGGAGTCGCCTTGACTCACCAACTTGGCTTGGTACAGTCGCGCCCCGTGAACACTACAAAAGAAGCCGCGATGGTCAACCAACTGAAATCGGCCATCCGCGACATCCCCGATTTTCCGAAGAAGGGGATCATGTTCAAGGACATCACCCCGGTGCTGCGCGACCCGAAGTTGTTCCACGGCGCCATTGATCTCCTCGCGGACCGGCACAAGGGCAAGAAGATTGACGCGGTGGTGGGGATAGATGCGCGCGGCTTCATCTTTTCCGCGGGCGTGGCGTTGAAACTCGGCGCGGGACTGGTGCCGGTGCGCAAGAAAGGAAAACTCCCTTACAAGACAGAAGCGATCGGTTACGACCTGGAGTACGGCAGCAACATTCTCGAAATGCATGTGGACGCCATCAAGCCGGGTGACCAGGTGGTAATCGTGGACGACCTGTTGGCCACCGGCGGCACCGCCTACGCCACCGCGGGGTTGGTGGAAAAACTCGGCGGCAAGATCATCGAAGTGGATTTTCTCCTCGAACTTACATTCCTCCCCGGTCGTCAGAAGCTGAAGAAGTATCCGGTGTACGTCGCCGTGCCGTTGTGAGGAAGCAACCAATTCCCGGATTCCGCTTTACGTTTCCGGTTTCACGTTTCAGATTGGCAATATGAGCAAGGTCGTCAGCGGAAAAGCGTACGTCGTGCGGGACAACATTGACACCGATCAAATCATCCCCGCGCAATACCTGACTCTCGTTCCGACCATCCCGGCGGAATACGAGAAGCTGGGCAGCTACGCGATGGTGGGGCTGCCGGAGGATCTGTACCCGACCCGGTTTGTGCAAGTCGGGCAGACGAAAACCGAGTACCCAATCGTGATCGCGGGGCGCAACTTCGGTTGCGGCAGTTCCCGCGAGCATGCTCCCATCGCGCTGGGCGCTTGCGGCGCCGAGGTGATCGTGGCGGAGAGTTTTGCCCGCATCTTTTTCCGGAACTGTGTCGCGACGGGCGAACTCTATCCCTACGAAGCTACGCAGCGGATGTGTGAGAGTGTCAAGACAGGCGATGAGGTGAGCATTGATTTCGATCGGAATGAACTCACCCACAAGGCCAGCGGCAAGGTCATCGCGCTAAAACCGCTCGGCGACGTGCGCGCGGTGGTGGATGCCGGTGGGCTGTTCAACTACGCGCGGCAGACGGGGATGATCCCTTCGGGGAAGTAATTGGTGATTGGTAATTGGTTGAGGGGTGTCCGGCTCAACCTTCCAATTACGAATTACTGATTCCCAATTACCAGTCCCCGCTCACGGCACCAGATTCCCCAACGCCGCCTTCACCTGCGGGCGCAACGACTGATCCACCGTCATCGCGTCGGTGCCTGCTTGCGCGGCCCGGGTGGTCAGCTTGTTCGAGAGACAGAACCACATCAAATTGAGGTAGTCCTTCGCGATCGCCTTGGAGGGCGTTTGTTTCTCCCGGGCTTTGAGATAGTAGTCCGCAAGGAGGGCGATTTGGTCGGCGGCAATGGTTTCCCACGCCGCCGCTGCCTCGCCGTATTTTCCACTTAGATAGATTTTCTCCGCATCGGCGTGCTTGGGTGTACCCATCAGGGTCCCGCCCTGTTTGTTGGTCAGCGGTTTCCCGTCGTAGGTGATTGAGGCCATGTTCGCGATCAGAGTCTGCTTGAAGTCGAGGTACGGCTGATGCGTGGTCCACAACTCCTGCAACCGCGCCTTTGCCTTGTCGCTTTTCAACACACTGCCGAGCTGCGACATCTGCTGCGAGCCTTGCTCGTACTGAAAGCGCTCGCGGTACCCTTTGAGGCTCGCCTCGAGCGCGGCGAGCGATTGCATCTCGTCGGTTTCAAGTTTGGCGAGCGCGGCGAGCTCCTGTTTCTTGCGCTCCGCCTCGGCGGCTTTCGCTTGTGCGGCTTCGTCAAGCTCGGGCTTCGTCTCAGCCAGCTTCCGTGCTTCGGTCGAGGACTGTTTGGTTTCCACCTTGGCGACGGTGGTGGTGGTGGTCCTTGCGGCAGCGGTTTGTTTGTTGGTCGTGGTGGTTGGCTTCGCTGCCGCCTTCTGGGGCGCAACGTTCGTGGGGTAACGATGGCCGTGTGTAGGTGGTTTCTGCCACGGCCACCAGATTTCGCCCGTCTCGCCGCGCAGCTTGAACTGATGGATGTACCACAGGCAGTAACCCGTCACGCCCAGCAGGAGCAGGCAAATCACCATGCGCAGCGCCGGGCTCTTGATCCAATACTTCTTGCGTTTCACGTCCACCATTTCTTCGGGCGGCGTTTCTCCCTCGCGCAGGGGCTTGGCCGGGGGCGCCAGCTCGGGATTCTCCTCCTGCGCTTTCTTGACCGCGGGCGGCGCGGCCTGCGGTGCTTCAAAATGCTTGTCCGCAGAACGCCGCAGCGCGGCCTTCAGTTTGTCGTACGAATCGCTCTCTTTGTCAGGAGGCGTGGGGGTAGCCATAGATTAACAACAGCGTGTTGGGCCGTGATTGTACCGCTGGTCGTGAACGGCGTCCATTGCGCACTCGATCGAGGCGGTTTGCTTGAGCTCGCGCTCGATGGCGCTCTGCCCCGACCATTCCCGGAGCAATCCGATGCCGATGATGATGCAAGCCCAAAGCCAGCCGAGGCCGCGCGGGGCGCGTTCGGCGGCGAGAGCGCTCTCGGGCAGCCAGACGATGGGCGATTCGCGCAGCGTGTCTTTGATCAGGCCGGTAAGCAATCCCGCCCATTTTGCCGCTGAGACCAGAACGATGAGCGCAACGAGCGAGAGAAAAATAATCGCCACGACGGCGTCGAGATAATTGTTGAAAATGATGTGGCGCGTCGCCTCGAGCTTCTCGGGCGCGATTTTTCCTGCGTCAATCGCCTTGGTCAGATCGTCAGCCTTGGCGAGGAAACCGACCCGCGCGTCCGGATGCCACACTTTTTGGATGCCCGTCGTGAAGGTCACCGTGACGAGGAACGCCGCTGGCAGGAGCGTGATCCACATCCAGGGCGCCTTCCCCATTTTGATCAGCACCGTCGTCGCAAGGCAAAGCGCGACCACCGCCAGGAGCTGGTTCGCGATGCCGAACAATGGCCAGAGCGTGTTGATGCCGCCGAGCGGGTCCACGACGCCCTGGTAGAGAAAATAGCCCCAGCCGCCGACCATCACGAGGCTGCCGAAAATGTTCGCGGGGTAGGAGTGGATGTCGCCGAGCGGTTTCCACACCTGCCCGAGCAACGCCTGAATCAGGAAACGTCCCACGCGCGTGCCCGCGTCGAGCGTGGTCAGGATGAACAACGCCTCGAACATGATCGCGAAGTGATACCAGAGCGCCATCATTCGTTCCCCGCCGATGAAGTTGGCGAAGATGCTGGCCATGCCGACGGCGAGTGTGGGCGCGCCGCCCGTGCGACCGAACATGTTTTTCTCGCCCAGGTTTTCCGCGAGTTTGTCCATGTCTGCCTTGCTCACCTCGAAGCCGAGCCCGTTGATCTTTGCCACCGTCGCCTCGGGCGCGCCCGCGATGTTGATGGCGAAATACTCGCCCGGCTGAAGCGTGCAGGCGGCGATCATGGCCATGATGGCCACCCAGGCCTCGAGCAACATCGAGCCGTACCCGACGCGCCGGGCGTAGCGTTCCCGGGTGATGATCTTCGGCGTCGTCCCGGACGCGATGAGCGAATGGAAACCGCTGATGGCGCCGCAGGCGATGGTGATGAAACAGAACGGAAACACCTTCCCGGCGACCACCGGCCCCGTGCCGTCAACGAACTGTGTCACGGACGGCATGTGCATCTCAGGCAACACCGCGAAGATGCCCAGTGCCAGCGCGGCAATCGTTCCGAGCTTCATGAACGTGCTCAGGTAATCGCGCGGTGCCAGCAACAGCCACACCGGCAGGATCGAGGCGGCAAGTCCGTAGCCGATGATCCACCAGGCAAGGGTGGTCCCCTTCAGCGTCATGAACGAAGCGAGCGAGGGGATCTCGTGGAAAAACTTTCCACCCCACACTCCGAGCAGCAGCAACGCGACGCCGATCACAGTGATCTCGAGCACCTTCCCTTTGCGCAGGTAGCGCAGGTAACAGCCCATGAACAAAGCGATTGGGATCGTGACCGCGATGGTGAACGTCCCCCACGGACTCTCGGCCAATGCTTTCACCACCACCAGCCCGAGCACGGCGATCAGGATCGTGATGATCGAGACGATGGCCAGCAACGCGAGGATGCCCGCGCTCGAACCGATCTCGTCCTTGACCATTTCACCGAGCGATTTCCCGTTGCGACGCATCGAGCAGACGAGGATGATGAAATCCTGAACCGCGCCGCCCAGAACCACGCCGATCAGAATCCAGAGCGTCCCCGGCAGGTATCCGAACTGCGCCGCCAGTACCGGCCCGACGAGCGGCCCCGGCCCGCTGATCGCAGCGAAATGATGCCCAAACACAATCCAGTGGTTGGTTTTGACGAAGTCGCGTCCGTCGTCGTGGATTTCGGCGGGCGTCGCGCGACGATCGTCAATCGTCATGAGTTTTGCGGCGATGAACTTCGAGTAGAACCGGTACCCAATCGCGAACGTGCAGATGGCCGCGGTGAGCAACCAGGCGGCGTTGATCGGTTCGGCCCGTTTGGTGGCGATGGCCGCGTATGCCGCGGCGCCGAGACAGGCCACTCCCATCCAGATGAGAATGGAAACCGCCCGCTTCATTGGCGGGGCATTGTAGGACAGACGTCCCGCCTGTCCAGCGTGATGTGAGGGAATGCGGCGCTAAAAGCCCGGCACCTTCGGCTGCGGGAACAACTCATCAAGCCGCTTGATTACCTCCGGCGGGATCACGAGGTCGGCGGCTTTGACGTTCTCCTGGATCTGGCTCACTTTCGTGGCGCCGATGATCACACTGGTGACTTCGGGCCGGCGCAATACCCACGCGAGCGCGAGCGTGGGCGCGGTGGTACCGAGTTCTTGCGCGATCTTGACGAACTCCTGGCACTTCTTCTTGTTCTCTTCGTTCCAGTACAACGCTTTGAGCACCATGTTCGTGTCATCGCTCGCCATGCGCGTGCCGGCAGGGACTTCCTCGCCGGGTTTGTACTTGCCGGTGAGCATCCCGTGCGCGAGTCCGGAGAACACGACGTTGCCGATGCCTTCGCTGGCCGTGGTCGGCAAGGTGCTCAACTCGGGCCAGCGATAGAGCAGGCTGTACCGCGGCTCGTTGACACCGATGCCGCGCGCGCCGATCTCGCGGGCGATTGCATTCGCCTTGACCATCAACTCCGCAGGCCACTCGCTCACGCCCCAATAGAGAATCTTCCCCGCGCGCGCCAGGTCTTCCATCGCGCGGATGGTTTCTTCCAGCGGAGTGTCGGGGTCAGGGCGGTGACACATGAGAAGATCGAGGTAATCCATCTTCAACCGCTTGAGGCTGGCGTGGCATTGCTCGAAGACGTGCTTGGCCGAGAGACCTTTGTCGTTCGGACCTTTGCCCATCGGCGCGAACACCTTGGTCAGCACAAACAGCGACGAGCGCGGATAATCCGGGAGGATTTTGCCGAGCATTTTCTCCGCTTCGCCGATGTTATAGGCATTGGCGGTATCAATGAAGTTGATGCCGGCATCGTAGGCGGCCTTGACCGTCTCGCGCGACGCCTTCTCGTCGAGCTTGAACCCGATGGTGAGATAGCTTCCCAGCCCGATGGCACTGAGTCGCACGCCGTGTTTGCCCATTTTGCGATATTGCATAGTGGTCCTTGGTTTGTGTTTCGCAGATTATAGACGCGCCGTCCCCACGTCAACGCGCGCCGAGGGTGCCGTCCTGGTCGGGGTTGAGCCGCGCGTTGGCGTACTTCGCACCGTACGCGAGCCCGGACAGGATGAAGCCGAGCGCGGATGGATCGTTGGTGAGCCGGTGTTGTTCGTAGGCCGCAATCGTGTCCAACCCACCGCGTGGAAGCGACGAGAAACCGAAGTGGCCTTCCGCATCTGTCCGCACGCCGATGTGATAGACGCCACCGCTGACGATCGCGCCATACTCGGGCCGCACCCATCCGTTGAGAATTGCTTTGCCGCACGCCCAGGTGATGAGCGGTGAGGCAGCGTTGCAAGGGAACGAACGCAGGTTATCGAGGATCTGCCGCCAACCATCGCCAACGGGGAGATACTCGTGCAGTTTGTCCACCAGCCGGCGCAATGAGCACACGACATCTGCGTAGCGGTCATGGCTGCGAGGTAGATGCTCCAGCAACCGCACCATCGCCGCGAGAGCGTACGCATTGCCGAGCGCCCAAAGGCCGGGCGTGACTCGTCGAGGATGCGCGCCCCGGCCGTAGGCAGAGTGCCAGAAACAGGTCAGCGGGTCTTCGAGCCAGCGCTGGTGACCAAGCAGTTGAGCGCATGCTTCGTCAAAGTATCGCGACTCTCCACTCAACGCACCCGCGTGGGCGAGCAGCGGTAGCCATTCGTACAGATGCTCGACCGAGTAGCCACCGTAGCTGTCGAGAAACAGCCCGCAGCGATCCCTCGGCTTCTGTTTCAGGGCATCGTCCACGAACCGCAACAGGTCATCCACGTGGTCGTGCTTCTCAAGGCCAGAGGCGATCTCCGCGGTGAGCGTCCAATTGATCGAGGCGGACAGTTTTTGGCGGCTTCGTTCGAAGAGGGACTGCGCATGGCTCAGGCACTCCTCCTGATTTGCGTAGTCGTGCCAGTGCAGTAACCCGAGAACGGCCCCGCCCCACGGATCATGCTCGGGGATCTCGGTCAGTGCCAACGCGCGTCGGAGAACTGGCGGAGCGATTTCGTCCGCCGATCGGCTCACAGGCGGTTCGGTGGTGAGGACGCCCGGCGCAGCGGTCGTGACGATGACGGGCTTCTCTGTCGCCCTCGGCTGCGCCACCGCCGGCTTCGTCTTCCGCAACAGATGCAGCGCCACGCATCCGCTCATGACCGTCCCGTCGCCGTGGGGTTCGTTGAACCGCGCGCACGATTCATACTGCCGCTCGAAGTTGTACCCGCCGGCGTAGGTCGAGACATTGTGAATGTTGCCCGAGACATCCACGATTCCGGTAAGGCCTGAGAAGATGCGCGAAGCCGTCGCGCCGAACTCATCGGGCAGCGTGCCATGGATCACGCCGCGCGAAAACCCGGTGCAGAATAACCCCGAGCCGCTCGCCTCTTCGAACGATCCCTCCCGGTTCAAGAGCTGACGGAACAAACCCGACGGCCTCTGCAACGCGGTGATGGAGCGACAGTATCGTTGCCAATACGCCAGCGTTGGCGCGTACGCGCGATGCGATGCATCCCAGAGGTGCATGACCCGTCCCCAGGCCGCGACGAGCCAGCCGTTGCCGCGCGACCACAGCCCGGGATTGACCCGGTCTTGATGCAACGCCGCACCCCACCGGCTGAACCAGACGCCCGTTTGCGGGTCCTCCATGTAGCCGTGATTGATTTCCAGCAGCTTCGCCGCCTCGTCAAAGAACCGGTGATCGCGCAGAAGATGCCCGTAGATGATCGGGAACGTGAATTGTCCCGAGAACACATCCACCGTGTAGCGTCCGCGCGGATCGAGCAGTGCGCCCTCGCGGTCCCGACGCGGATCGGCAAGAAACTTCTCCGCGCGTTCCTCGACTCCCTCGAGCCAGCGACGGTCCTGCGTGAGTTCATACAACCGCCAATCAAAGGCTGATTTCGCGGGCGCGACCTTGGCCAGATAGAAATCGAGGTAACGCTGCTCGCGCGTCGCCTCGTACACATCGAGTAAGCCCGCAAGCCCGACATCGAACATGTAATCCGGATTGCGGAACTGAATCTTCATGAACCGATCGGCGATGGCGATAGCCACATCGAGTGGATTGCGCTGTGTGGCGTTCAGCTGTGTTTGCATCGCATGAAACCTTGTGAGCTGCGAAAACGGAATAGTATGGTGGACACAGGCGATGACAAGGCGTATCGAGGTGGGCGTGGGTGGGGCCAGAATTGCCGCCGGGGACGGCGGCCTCTACAACCTGTACCGTTGCGTTGACGTCAGTGGGTGTAGTGGCCGCCGTCTCGGCGGCGAGGAGATGTGGCAGGAAAACCGGGAGAAACGACGCGATTGAAACGACTCGGCATTCACCGCGTGGACGGGCGTTCGTACTGGTTCGCGGGCTACTTCAACCAGTTCGACCGGGAATTGATGATCCGCTACGCCGGGCAGGCGCGCGCCGATCGTTTTCACGAAACGTTTGGCGGACAAATCCCATTCGCGGAAGCCCGGGTGGTGCGTGTGTTCGATCCTGACCCGGTCGCGGCGCGCCAATTTGCCGAGACTTTCAACGTCACGGCCGCGCAGACGTTGGATGAATTTGCCGACGGATTGGATGGCGTCATCGTGCCGTTCCCGGCCGGTGGCCCGGCACGGGACTACGCGGTGATCGCGCCGTTGGTCGAACGAGGCATCCCGCTGTTCCTCGACCGTATCATTCTCGAACAGAGCGATTTGCTCAAAACGCTCTGCGCTCTCGCAACCAAGCGTCGTGCGCCGCTCCACGTCACCTGCTTCCTGCGATATGTCACCGAGTTGCTCTTGCCGTCGGGAATCATGTTCGCTCAGACCGTCGCCGCATCGGCGACCGGCGACCCTGCCGGCTATGGCGCGGACCTCCTCGATCTGGTGGATGAGTTAATGCGCGGCGAGCCGACGAGCATGGTCAAAGAAGGCAACACCGAGCATCACGTTGTTCGCATCCGGTATGCAGACGGACGTGACGCCACAGTCGAACTCTTCCGCGGCGCCAAACACCCGATGCAAGTTACCGCTTCGGGGGCTGGCTGGACTCGCTCGTTGCAACTCGACGGCTCACAGAATCATTTCGCCGCGAAGCGCCAGTTCGAAGCGTTTCTGCGCTCGATCGAGACCCGAGAGCCGCCAATCCCATACGAGCGCATACACAGGAATGCCGCCATCCTTCATGGTCGGCCGGGTGCGTGAGACTCAGCCGCTGCAAGTTCACTCTTCCCGCAGTCCGGCAAAGCAGCTATCTGTGGCAACAAATCAGTCCGCTAGACTTGCGGCGAAAGGAATCCAATGACGAATGCATCATCCGGTCGGAACATTTCTCGGATCCTCGCCATCCTCTTGCTGTGGACGGCAATTTTCTGTCCATCCCTTCGGGCGGAAGTCACGTTGCCAGGAGTTTTCAGCGACCACATGGTTTTGCAGCGCGAGACGCGCGTTCCCGTCGGGGGGACGGCGGCGCCGGGCGAAAAGGTCACGGTCAAGTTTCGCGACCAGGAAAAGTCTGCCACCGCGGACAAGGACGGCAGATGGGCTGTGAATCTCAATCCGCTGACTGCGGGTGGACCGGACAAGCTGATCGTGAGCGCAACCAACACCATCACGATCGAAGATGTGCTTGTCGGAGAGGTGTGGGTCGGCTCGGGCCAGTCCAACATGGCCGGCACGGTCGGCGGTTACTCCAAGGGCGACGAGGTGTTGGCTGCTGCAGCCGCCGCGGCGCCGTATCCAAAGGTTCGTCTCCTGGCCAGCAAGGCCGGCGCACGCTGGCAGTTGGCGGGTCCGCAGGAAGTGAAGGGGTTCTCGGCCATCTTGTTCTACTTTGGGCTGCGGCTGCAGAAGGAATTGGACGTTCCCGTCGGGTTGATTGTCGGTGCGGTGGGAGGGACGCCTTCGGGGCTCTGGCTCAGCGAAGAGGCTTTGAAGGCGGATGCAAAGTGCCAGGAACTGATGCAGAAGTATGCGGCGACGTATGAGCAGGCGCAGAAGAAACACCAGGAGGACGTCGCGAAGTGGGAAGCGGCAACGACCGAGGCAAAGAATCAGGGCAAGACCGCCCCGAAGCGCCCGAGTCCTCCGCCAAAGCCAGGTGAAACTGGCCGGGGCAAGGTTGGGCATCTCTACGAGGCGCACATCCGTCCGGTGATTCCGTCCGGCATTCGCGGCGTGGTGTGGGACCAGGGCGAAGGCGGCATGGCGTTGCCGATGGTGGACCAGTACAGTTTGATGGGCGCGTTGATCCGCGGCTGGCGCAAGGACTGGGGGCAGAGCGATTTTCCGTTCCTCTACATTCAGAAACCCAGCGGCGGGGGTTGCGCGTGGGACAAGACCAACGCGGTGACGCGGAAGGCCGAAGCGTTCGAGCCACTGCCTGCAAAAGTGCCGGCCGATGGCGGCTATGTGGAAAACCACGTGCTGATGTTGCCCGTCCCGCCAACTACGCAGATTCTCATGATGTCATCCCGCTGCACGTTCAGAACGAATACACTTCCGGCTGGCTTGGGTACTTGCAGGCCGCATCACGCTGCCAGCGGAGAATCTTCCGTTCGTCCACAAGGTACGCGAGCGTCACGAGGGTGTACTCGAAATTCGATGTCTGTTTGGGATGATACGGCAAGCCGGGCTTGTTCAGGCCATCGGGCCAGGGCGTTGTGAACAGCGTGAGCATCTCGGCCACCGTTCGCCGACCCGGCTTGTTCAACGTCTCGGCAAGCTTGGTCTCCGCCTTGTCGCACGCGGTCCAGAACGCGGTTTCGAGGCAGTCGGTTGGCTGGCGAAATCGCTCCAGGAATTGGCGGCGCTTGGCGGCAACGTAACGGCCCTGCGGCGACTGCGGATCGCGACAGACCATGCCGCTGACGTGACTGCCGCCGGTCGAATCGGGCGGGAACACCTCGATGAAATTACGGCTCGACTTCTCGATCGCGGCGGAGCGTTTCTTCCTGTCACGAATCAGGAGGTTGCCGCCCGACCAGAATTTGCTGTATCGCGTGAAGAAGTCCACCGCGCCGGGAACGTCGTTGCAATGCGTCCGCACCATTTGCTGAACTGGCAACGGAAAGATCTCATCCGGCTCATCATCAATGTGCAGGCCGCTTCCCACGCCGTCCATCACCAACTCTTCCTGCCAGACTTTCGCGGGCGTTGGGTCGGGTTTCCATTCGATGGCAGGGTCGTCCACGTTCTTGATGTGGAGCTGGCCTCGGTCGGTCTCGGGCAGATACACGACACGGCATTTTTCCGCCAGCTTCGGTCGCGCCCGCAGGGTGCCACGAAAACACAGATAGTCGGCGAGGCTGCGATGGATGGCCATCTGTCGGTCGCTGAGGCCGGTCAGTTGCTGGAAGTGCTTGTCGCGTGTGGTGACAAACTCCACCCACGGCTGCGCTTCCGGGTAGGGGGTGCGCGCGGGGATTTTGCTCATGCGCTCCTTGTCGAAGGCCTCGATGCCTTCGAGCAGACTGTCGGGATCCACATACGCCATGTCATGGAAGACGCGGTTGAGGCCAAGCTCGATCCTGTGAGCCATGTCCGTCGTGACTGCCGCCTGCTTTCGCGCCTCGGCAATGGGGTCGGGAATTGTGACTGAACCAGCTTGCCGGCTTGTCGTCATGGGGAACTACCTCCAAAATTACAGTCTGAGGCCAGGATTAGATATCGAGCACGGCGCTCACTTCTTCGTCAGCTTGATGTCGCTGTACACCACGGACAAAGAGAGCGCAGCGGTGCAGACGGTGAGAATCAGGACGATGCGGAGAAGATTGCTGAAGAATTGCCAGCTCATGTCCACGTCGAGCAGTTTCCATTTCACGGCATCGTCGGACGGCGCCTGGCTCAACAGCACGTCCCAAAACGACGGAATGCTCGTGTCCTTGACCAGAATCTCAGGCTCGGCAAACATCCACAGCAACACCATGAACATCACACCCAGCCCGATCGCGACGAAGGAAAAGATCCTCAATTTTTGACGGGTTTGCGGAAGCATGCGTTTTCTCCGTTCGGGTTGAAGTTGTCTCGGCGGCAATCCACGGGCGGCGATACTAGCCGCGAGAGCCGATGGAGTCAACGTTTGCAGCACGCTTGGATACCGCCCCGGGTTCTGGTACGATTTACACGTGCGCACGCTGGTCAGTGCCTTGTTGCTCGTCGCAATTGGCGCGATGAATCTCTCGCTGCCGTCTCCCACTGTGAAGCGGCAGCCCCCCGGCCAGTTCGTCACGGCGCGCGCGATGCAACTCACGCGCAATGGCGAACCGCTGCGGCTGGTGGGCGTGAACTGTTACCGGCTCGCCGAGTACGCGGATTGGTGTGACACGATCTTCGATGCGCTCGCCACGAACGGCGTCGGCGTCGTTCGCTTCTGGGCGTTCCAAAGGGAGTGCGGTCCGAGCGGAACGGACTTCAGCCGGTTCGAGGCGATCGTGGCATCCGCACGGCGACACGACATCCTGTTGATGCCCGTGCTGGAGAACCATTGGGGTGCCTGCACTGACGTGGACGAACCGCGCAAACGTGATTGGTACGTGTCGGGGTGGCGTCAACAGAACCTCGGGCCGTTGACGTTCTGCGATTACATTCGCGCCGTGGGGACACACTTCCGCGATGAACCCCAGATTCTCGCATGGCAATTGGTCAATGAGCCCGAGATCTGGCCGGACACGGACGAGAACTTCGCCACGCTCCGCCAGTTCGCCATCGAGGCCGCAGGCGAACTGAAAGCCGTGGATCCGAACCATCTCGTGAGCCTGGGTTTGCTCGGGATCGGTCAACCATCGAGCACGGGCAGGCGGTTCCGCGCACTGCACCAGAACCGCCACATTGATCTCGTGACCGCCCACGACCACGGGTACATCTACGAAGCGATGCCGGGGAGGAACGAACGCAAGCCGCGGAACATTTTCTACGCGAACCTCCTCGATGCGCGCGCACTGCGGAAACCGTTTCTCGCCACCGAATCGTGCGTGCCGCTGCCGTGGCTCAACGGCGACGAGCAGCGCCGCGTCGAGTTGTTCCGCGCCAAGCTGGACGCATTCTTCGCCGAGGGCGGGTCCGCGTGCATTCTCTGGAACTACGAGCCCACGCTGGAGTCGGATTGCGGGATTGGACCCGATGAGCCGGTGATGGGGCTGTTGCGGGAGTATGCCGCGCGGCTGAAGTAGGACAGGCAGGATGCGCCTGGCCTACTCCTTCGCCTGCTCGAACAACTTCAACAGCCGCGGCAGCGTCTTGCGCAGGTCGTATCGCTGACGCACCAGGTTGGCACCCGCTTCGCCCAGCGGCCGGTATTGTTCTGGCGCTTCGAGCACTTGCAACGCCCGCTCGGCCAGCCGATCCACCTCGTAAAATCCCTCGAGGAAACCATTCCGTCCGTTGGTGATGAACTCGCGCACGGGCGGCGTATCCGACGCCAGCACCGTGCACCCGCACGAGAGCGAGTTGACCAACGACCATGACAGCACAAACGGCACGGTCAGGTAGATGTGCAGGTCGCCCATCGAGAGAATGTCCACCAGCGTCCTCGGCGGGACGAGTCCGGTAAAGATGAACTTCGACAGATCGTATTCGTCCTGTGCCAGCACGTGTTCCTTGAACGTCTTGGTTTTGATGAACCGCAGATCGTTGCCGTAACACGTCCGGTCGCTCCCGACGCATACGAACACCACGTTCGGATTCGCCTTGTAGATTTGCTTCGCCACGCGCATGAAAATGTCGAATCCGCGCATGGACTCGAAGCCGCGCGACACGTACGTCACGATCCGCGTCCCGGGCGGAATCACGCGGTCGCCGATTTTGCGCTCGACGCCGAGCCGTCGCTGGAAGAGCGTCGTGTCAATCCCATCGAAGATGCACTCGATCTTCGGCTGGTACTCGGCCGGGAACAGGCTGCGTTGCCATTGCGTGGGGCTGTAGCCCGCCCGGCAGTTCTGGAGGTCGAGCAGGATCATCGCATTGCGCGTCTTGGCGCGGAGCATGTCCACGGGACGCGATGGGAACTCGCGCCGAAAATCAAGGTCCGTGCCGTGGGTGTGATAGTAGTACTCGAAATAATTGATGATCGGCGTTTTGCGATAAAGCTCGTTCAGGTAAAGCGTGGAACCGAACCCCGAATGCCCGACGATCAGATCGGGCTTCAGATCGCGATTGGCGCGGCAGGCCTCGAAGACGCCCCAGGCATGCCACACGGTATTTTCAAAGGTGCGGCTGAAGTAATGGTTGCCGCGCGTGGCCCCGCCTTTGACGTCGTACTGGATTTTCCGCACGCCGCCCACGACACCCGGTGCAGTGCGCGAGACGAACGAGCACTTGTACCGCCCCGTGCGGACGAGGTAGCTCGCGATGTGCCCGAACTGCGCGGGGAAGTTTTGGTGAACGAAGAGGATGTGCATGTGCGCTCTTGAATCGTCCTCGTCCTCGTCGTCGTCCTCGTTCTCGATTTCCGTACCTTTCGAGGATGACGACGAGGACGACGACGGTTTCAGTTAAACGGAAACACCAGCGGATTCACGTATTTCTTGGCTTTGGCCTGCGTCGTGACGACCAGGTCCGGCTTGGAGTCGCCGGCGGACAGCGCAGCCAACGCATTCGTGCCCTCGTAATCCACGAGCACATCCTTGCCGCGCCCGCCGGATAATACGTCGTTGTTCTCGGCGCCAAACAGCACGTCCTTGCCATCGCCGCCTTGCAGCGAATCGTTCCCCTCGCTGCCGCCGAGTTTGTCGTTGCCGGCGCCGCCGTCCAACAGGTCGTTGCCCTCGTCGCCCGAAATCAAATCATTGCCAATGCGACCCAGCAGCGAATCGTTGCCGGCCCCGCCGGCAATTTCATCGTTGCCGTCACCGCCATCAGCCGTGTCATCGCCAGCGCCACCGTCGAGGGTGTCGTCACCCACCTCGCCGAAGATGCTGTCTTGGTCGTCACCGCCGCCGATCGAATCGTTGCCGATGCCGCCCGAGATGGAATCGTTCCCCTCATCGCCGAACAGAGTGTCGTTGCCCTCATCGCCGCCTGCAACATCGGCGCCGCTGCCGGCGGAAATCTCGTCGTTTCCTGCGCCGCCAAGGAGCGTGTCATCGCCGGCGTCGCCTTCCAGCGAATCGTTGCCAGCATCCCCGAGCAGCAAGTCGTTGTCTTCCCCGCCGTTCAATTTATCGTTGCCGATGCCGCCGGAGAGCGTGTCATCGCCGTCGTCGCCGCGCAATTCATCGTTGCCTTCCTGACCTCCGAGCGCGTCGTCGTCATGGCCGCCCGAAAGTGTGTCGTTGCCGAGATTGCCTTCAAGCGTGTCGTCGCCATCGTTGCCGCTCAACTCATCGTCGCCAATGCCGCCGAGGAGTGAATCATCGCCGTTGCCGCCGTGTGCTTCATCGTTGCCCTCCGCGCCGCTCAACGTGTCGTTGTCGTCGCCGCCTTCCAGCGAGTCATTGCCCAGACCGCCGAGGAGCAGATCGTCCCCTTCGTCGCCTTGGAGCGTATCGTTGCCGGTGTCGCCGCGGATGTTGTCATCGCCGCCCCGACCCGAGATGCGGTTGCCGAGCGTGTCGCCGCGCAGCTCGTCGTCGTGTTCGCTGCCGGCCAGGTCTTCGAAATTGGCCAACGTGTCGTTTCCATCGCCGGTGGCGGTACCCGTCAGCAGACTGGCCGTCACACCCGAGGCCGACGAACCGAAATCCGCCGTGTCGCGTCCCGCGCCGCCATCGAGCGAATCGTTGCCCGCATCACCGCTCAGGGTGTCGTTGCCGCCGCCGCCGTTGATGGTGTCGTTACCGCCGCCGCCGGCGAGGAAGTTGTCGCCGCTGGTGCCGGTGATGGTGTCCGCGAAACTGCCGCCCACGGCGTTCTCGATGTTCGCAATGGTGTCGGTGCCATCCCCCGTGGCGACGCTCGCGCCGAGATCCACGTTCAATCCCGTGGTCGCAGTACCAAAGTTGACCTCGTCGCTTCCCTCGTTTCCATCGAGGAAATCATCGCCCGTTCCGCCGATCAAGGTGTCGTTGCCGCCCGCGCCGAAGATCGTGTCGTTGCCGTCGCCGCCGACGAACTGGTTGTCGCCTTCATCGCCGAAGAACACGTCCTCGAATCCAGTGGCGATGAAGTTTTCAATGCCGGTCACGATATCGGTGCCCTCTCCCGTGACCACGCCCGCAACCAGGTTCACGACGATGCCGCCGGGCGCAGAGGAATAGTCCGCCAAGTCGCTGTCGTCGCCGCCTTCCAGGAGGTCGTCGCCCTCCCCGCCCACAAACGTGTCCATGCCGGCGCCGCCCAGCAGCGTATCGCTCTCGCTACCGCCGACGATCGAGTCGTCGCCGTCGTCGCCGATGATCGAATCGGCGCCCGCATCGCCTGTGATCGTGTCGTCATCCGCGCCGCCGACGATCGTGTCGTTGCCGTCGCCGCCTTCGATGTTGTCGTCGCCCGCGCCGCCGTCCACGGAATCGTCGCCGACGCCGCCCTGGAGCGTGTCGTTGCCATCCCCGCCCAGGATTGTGTCGTTCGAACCGTCCACCGAACCATCCACGAAATCGTCGCCGTCGCCGGCGTCAATCGAGTCATCGCCCACGCCGCCCGACATCGTGTCGTCGTCCGCGCCGGCGGAGATGGTGTCATTGCCGTCATTGCCGCTGATGCTGTCGGCTCCGTCGCCGGCGTCGAGCGAATCGCCGCCTGTCCCGCCAAGAAGCGTGTCGTTGCCCGCGCTGCCGGTGAGCGTGGTGATGCCGGTGAACGCCGAAGCATCGAGGATGTTATTGCCCACCCCGCCCGTGAGGAGAGCCTGCTCGATGCTGCTCAACGCGTCTGCACCGACCCCACTCAACGAGGTATCGGTGAGAACGAAATCGGTGTTACCCGATTCGGTCAGGCGATCGCTGCCGCCGCCGCCTTCGATGGAATCATCACCCAGGCCACCGGTCAGGGCATCGCTCCCAAGCCCTGCATCGAGCGTGTCATTGCCGGTGCCGCCGACCAGTGAATCATCATCGTCGCCGCCATCGAGCGAGGTGGCGACGCTGGCGTTGCCGGTGAGGGTGTCGTTGCCCAAACCGCCCGCGAGTGTGCCGCCTCCGAGAAAGCCTGCGGCGAGATCGTCATTGCCCTCGCCGCCGAGGATCAAGTCGGCTGCAAACGCGCCCGCGACCGACGCCGTTTCGCCCGCGATCACGGTGTCGTCGCCGAGACCGGCGTCCACGGTGTCGGCATCGAGCCCGCCCACGATGCTGTCGTCGCCGTCACCGCTGGAGATCGAATCGGCGCCGGCTCCACCCAGGAGCGTATCATTCCCCGTGCCGCTGTGGAGGAGATCGTCGCCGTCACCGCCGAGGAGCGAGTTGTCACCGTCGCCGCCGTCGAGCGTATCGTTATCGCCAAGGCCGCTGAGGGTGTCGTTCCCGAGCCCGCCGATGAGCGAGTCGGCCACACCGGTGCCGATGATCTGGTCGCTGTCGTCGCCGCCGTCGAGGACGGGCGCACTGGTAAGAGCGATGCCGACGGTGAAATGGACGATGTTGGTGCCCCAGAGCGCGCTCGAGGGAGCGAACTCGTTGGCGGCCCAGAAGGAAATGCCATCGTTGGGGTCCACCGTGATGCCGCTGTAGTCGCCCGCGCGGGTGCCGCTGTAGGTGACCTCGCCTGGGCGCACGAGCACGGGGTCGAGCATCACGCCCGGCGCGTCGGCATCGGTGCGGCCGGTGATGTACATGGACATGAACTCAATGCTGGACGACTGCATGAAGGTCATGCCCAGGTTGCCGTTGGCGGCGATGGCGATGGACGGATAGTAGGTGTTGATGCCGTCGCCGGGATCGAGCGTGCCCTGCTGGACGAGCGTCGGCGACATGGCCGACGTGTTGAACTCGTACCAGCGAACATGGGAATTGAAATCCGCCTCGATGCCGATGGTGTGGGTGGAGACGAGCCGGTCCCCGCGCCATTCGGCGTTGAGCATGCGAGCATCGCCCGCATCCACGAACCCGCCGGGCTGCGCGCCAGTTCCCTGTTCCCCGTACTCGTCCACCGTGATGTCGAAATCCTCGAACGTCGGCGTGGCGCTCAGGACGTCCGTCATCCGCACCACGCGGACGGTGGTGCCGCCGCCGCCGAGCGCATTGGCTTCGACGAAATACATCGGTCCTCCGGGCAGGGCGTCGTGCATGGTGGCTGCGGCGGAGGTGAAATGACTGATGTTTCGGTTGACGTCGTACATCGTGAACGTCATCGGGTCGGCATCGAGCACGGTGGACTTGTCCATCGTGACGATGCTGATGTGGTCGGGGGTGAAGCTGTCGAATCCGAACATGTTGACCGTGAACACGTGCGCGTCGGCGTTCCAGCCCACTTTGGGATAGTCGCACCAGGTGGTTTCGGACACGAGCACTCCCGGCTCGGTCATGCTGAGCTTGTGCATCTCGTCAAACCCGTCGAGCGGGTTGGAGGAATTCGAGACCGCGTAGAGGATGGCAGCGGTGTCGGCCGTGAAATCCACGTCGAGCGCGGCGACAAAAAAACGTTGCGCAAGTTCGTCGTAAGCGATGACGGGATCGAACACAAACGTGCCCGGCGAGACCGGGTCAAAGAAGGTGATCAACTCCTGTGTGAAGAGGTTCTCGCCCGTGGCCTTGTCAAAGAAGGCCAGTGCGGTGTTGACGATTTCGCCGATATGCGAGGGGCCGGCCGCGGCATGGGTGTCGGGCGGCTCGAGACCGCTGGTGTCGCTGGACAGCACGCCTTCGAAGTTGGCGCTGACCTGGATGCCGGGAGCGAACCCGGCGGCGGAGGCATCGAGCGTGTCGCTGCCGGCGCCGCCATTGATAACAAGGGCGGTGATGGCGCCGGTGACGAGCGATTGGACGCCGGGCGTGGTTGAATCGAGGTCAATCGCGCTCTCAAACCCGTCGTCAAGGCCGAAGCGGTTGTGCTCGAGATTGCCGAAGTCGTCCTGCGTGAGCACGAGCGAGTCGCTGGCCTCGTCGCCGTCGAAGGTGACGCCCGTGCCGGCGAGGCTGCCCGTGAACGAAGGCACAATGCGGGCCTCCAGATGTTCAACGTTGTGGCGGCGTACGTGGCGTTGGGCGAGACGATGGTTTCGGCCGGCGATGTACTTGCGAAATGATTTGGACATGGGCGGGGGCGGTTATTGGTTATTGGCTATTGGTTACTGGTTCACGGTCCGACGTTCAAGCTGCGAACGACAGTGCACGGCTCACATCCAGCAAACCACAACGGGCCTCGCATCGTGGCGGGCTCAGGAGGCCACCAACCCTGAACTCTGAACCTTGAACCCAAAGCCCTACGCCTCTCAGTTGTCGTCCCACGGGAACTCATCCGGATTGACGAACTTGAGCGCCTTCTTTGACGCCGATGTGAACAGCTTGTCCTTCTTCTTGTCGCCGATCGAAAGCGCGGCGAGGAAATCAATGCCGTTGTAATCGGCCAGCACGTCCTTGCCCGCGCCGCCGAAGAGCGTGTCGTTACCGTTGTTGCCGAACAGCGTATCCTTGCCGTCGCCTCCGTCGAGCGAATCATTCCCATCGCCGCCGTTGAGCTGGTCAGTGCCGAAACCGCCTCCCAGCGTATCGTCGCCCGCGTTGCCGATGAGCGTGTCGTTGCCATCGTTGCCGATGATGGAATCGTTGCCGAGGCCGCCATAGACCAGGTCGTCGCCCAGGCCGGCGTCAATCAAGTCGTTCCCGTCGCCGCCGTCAATGGTGTCGTTGCCGAGCCCGGCCATGATGCTGTCATCGCCGCCACCGCCGGAGATCGAGTCGTCGCCGTCGGTACCGATGATGGTGTCGGCGCCGTCGCTGCCGATGATGGTGGTGATCTCGCCGGGGATGACGATCACGTCCTGGACGAAGAGGTTGTTGCCGAGGGTGTCCTGGAACAGATCGCTGCCGCCGCCGCCGCTCATGGTGTCGTCGCCCGCCTCGCCGTCGAGCGTGTCGTTGCCGGGACCGCCGAGGAGCGAATCATTGTCGTTGCCGCCGAGGAGCGAATCGTTGCCGTTATTGCCCGCGAGCGTGTCGTTGCCGTCGTTGCCGGCAAGCGTGTCGTTGCCGTCGTTGCCGCTGGCGCTGTCGGTGCCGGCGCCGCCCACGAGCGATTCGCTGCCGCTGCCACCGGAGAGGGTGTCGGTGCCGTCGCCGCCATCGAGAGTGGAGGCGCCGGTGCCGCCGACGATGGAATCGTTGTCGGCGCCGCCGGAGAGCGAGTCAGCGCCGCTGGCGTCGTTGATCGTGTCGTTGCCGGCATCACCGCTGACGGTGTCGTTGTCGGCGCCGCCGTTGAGGCTGTCGTTGCCGTCGCCGCCACTGACGCTGTCGTTACCCGCCCCGCCGTCGAGCGAATCGGTTCCGCCTGCGCCCGAGAGGGTGTCGTTCTCCGTGCCGCCGCTCAAGGTGTCGTTGCCCGCATCGCCCACGAGGCTGTCGGCGCCGCTGTTGCCGAGCAGGCTGTTGTTGCCGGGACCGCCTGCGAGCGTGTCGTCGCCGGCGCCGCCGTCCATCGTGTCGTTGCCGTCGTTGCCGAGCAGCGAATCGTTGTCGTCGCCGCCGTTGAGGCTGTCGTTCTCAGTGCCGCCGGCGAGCGTGTCGTCACCGGCGCTGCCGGCCAGCGTATCGTTGCCCGCGGAGCCGGAGAGAATGTCGTTGTCCGCGCCGCCGTCGAGCGAATCGGTGCCCGTACCGCCGTCGAGCGAATCCTGACCCGCGTCACCGAGAAGGGTGTCGTTTTCGGTGCTGCCGAGGAGCGTGTCATTATCGTTGCCGCCGCTGAGGCTGTCGTTGCCGGCGCCGCCGTCCATGGAATCGGCGCCGTCGTTGCCGGCGAGCGAGTCGGCGTGGTTGCCGCCGAGGAGGGTGTCCGCGCCCGCGCCGCCGCTGACGGTGTCCACGTCGTCGCCGGCATCAATCGAGTCGTCTTCGGTGCCACCGCTGATGGTGTCGTTGCCGGCCTGTCCGAGAACGGTGTCGTTGCCGGCGTTGCCGAGGAGCGTGTCGGCACCCGAGCCACCGAGGATCGAATCGTTGTCGTCGCCGCCGTCAATCGAGTCGTTGCCCACGCCACCGTCGAGCGTGTCGTTGCCGAGGCCGCCCAGGATGGTGTCGTTCGAAGCGTCGCCCGCAGCGCTGACGGAATCGGCGCCGTCGCCCGCGTCAATCGAATCGTTGCCGGCGCCGCCTGCGATGGTGTCGTTGCCGTCGTTACCGTCGAGGGTGTCGTTGCCGTCGCCGCCGCCGAGGTTGTCGTTGCCAGCGTTGCCGATGATGCTGTCCGTGCCGGCCAGCCCGTCCACGGTGTCGTCGGCCGCGCTGCCGAGGAAGGTGTCGTTGCCCGCGCCGAGAGTGACGCGAACTTCGTCGGCGTTGGTGGCGTTCACCAGGTTGTTGCCGTCGCCGGATTGGACGGTATCAATCCCCGTTCCCGTGACCAGGGTGTCATCGCCGGCGCCGCCGAGCAGACTGTCATCGCCGGCATCGCCCTGGATCGAGTCGTTGTCGGCTCCACCGTCGAGGGTGTCGTTGCCGTCGCCGCCGAGGAGGGTATCGAGACCAACACCTCCCGCCACGTCGTCGTTGCCCGCGCCGGCGTCAATGCGGTCGTTGCCGGTGCCGCCGTCTGCCATGTCGTGGCCGTCGCCGAGCACGATCGAGTCGTTGCCCGCGCCACCGGTGACGGTGTCATTGTCGTCGCCCGCGTCAATGGTGTCGTTGGCGTTGCCTCCGAGAATCGAATCGCTGCCGGCGCCGCCTTCGATTGAGGTGGGCTGGGTGAAATTGGCCTGCATGGTGTCGTCGCCATCGTTGCCGAGAAGCGTGCCGCCGCCGAACTCGCCGGCACTGATCGAGTCGTCGCCGTCGCCGCCGAACACGGAGTCGGCCACGAACGAGCCGGGAGTGGTGTCGCCGCGGCCGGCAATGATGGTGTCGTTGCCAGCGTCGCCAAAGATGGTGTCGCCGTGGAAACCGCCGAGGATCGAATCGTTGCCGTCGCCGCCGCTGAGACTGTCTTCGTTGTCGCCGCCATCAATCGTGTCATCGCCGCCGTTGCCGGCCACGGTGTCGTCGCCGATTTCACCGAGGAGGCTGTCGGCGAAATCACTGCCGATGATGCTGTCGTCGCCCGTGCCACCGAGGATGGTGGCATGGCCTTCGAGGGTGTCGTTGCCGGCGTTGCCTTCGATGAGAACCTGGATGGTCGGGTCGAAGTCGGTATTGACGGAGATCGAATCGTCCCCATCGAGCCCGCGCACGGTGATGCAATCCACGTCGGCGTCGTTGACGATGATGGTGTCGTTGCCGCTGGTGCCTTCGAACAGGATGATGTCCTTGCCGTCGCCGCCGATGTAGCTGTCGTCGGTGTCGCCGCAGAAGGTGTCGTCGCCGGCGCCGCCGTCAAGGGTATCACCGCCGCTGCCGTCGGCGGCACAGAGCGTGTCGTCGCCTTCGTTCCCCTGGAGCAGATCGGTGCCGGAGACGTCGGTGATGCTGTCGTTGCCGCCGCCGCCCATGAGGGTGTTGTCGCCGGTGCCACCGAGGATGGTGTCGTCGAAATCGCTGCCGAGCACCTGCTCCAGATTGGCGAGGGTGTCGGTACCGTTGCCCGTGGCGATACCAGTCGTGAGATTGATGATGACTTCGATGGTGGCGGCGGAGTAATCGGCGAGGTCAATGCCGTCGCCGCCGTCGAGCGAGTCGTTGCCGAACCCGCTCTGGAGCGTGTCGTTGCCGTCGCCGCCGAAGAGCGTGGCGTCGGCGGACAGGAAGTCGTCCCCGGCGTCGCCGGTGAGCGAAACCTGAATGAGGCTTTCGACGAGCGGTTCAGCCTTGATGAAATCGTTGCCGTCGTTGCCGTGGATGGCGAGGGTGTCGGCATCGAAAGCAGATGAACCGGTGATCGCAATGCCGTAGGCAAGGCCCGAGACGTTGACGGTGTCGTCCAACTTGGTGGCGTCCACGCTATCGGCGACGTTGCGGCCGTTAATGGTGACGAGGTCGGTATCGCCGTCGGAGCGGGTGCCGCTGGTGCCGGCCGCGAGACCGAGCGCGACGACCTGGTTGTCGTCTGCCGTGCTGGTGGTGCCGCCGGAAGTGCTGAGAACGAACGGCACGAGTCCATTGAACCCGTCCGGGCCGGTGAAGCTGTTGTGCCAGGGCGTGCCGTTGCTCAACTCCTCGTCGGTGATGGTGAACCCCGCGTCGGTGAGGGCGAGGGTGTGAACGAGGTTTTCGCTGGTACCGCCCGCGCCGCCGAAGGCGGTAAACGTGAACGGCTCGGGCAGTTCAAGCCAGGAATAAGGCGCGGCGGCCACGGATTCGGTGAGCGCCACCAAGCTGCCGCCGTTGTTGACGTAGTCGAGGATGTCCTGTTTGCGCGCGGCGAGCAGCGCCAGATCGGCATCGCTGATGCCGCCGAAGGTGTTGCCTTCATCGCTCGGGACGTAGATCAGGGCGAAGCTGCTGAAGTCGGCGGAGGTAATCCCCGCGCCGGTGACGGTGGTCAGGCTCAAGCCGAGGACGGTCGCCGTGCTCTGGATGGCGGCCAATGCGTAGTCGGAGGCGCCGATGGCGAGGATGCCGGTGCCGCCGATGCTCGATCCCTGGTTGGCGAAATTCACCATCTGCTCGATGAACTTCCAACCATCCTCGTTGATGTCGTCGGAGGTGCCAGGCATCGAGTCGGGGCCATCGTCTGCGTGACCGTGGTCGTCGCGGTCGCTGCCGTCAATGACGACCGCGCCCGAACCGCTGCCGGTACCAAAGCCCGCTCCCTGGCGGCTGAGATTGATGGCAATGCCGAGCGCGTCCGTGCCGAAAAGGTCGTTGATGGTGACCGTGTCGGCGCCGCGACCGGCTTCGAGGTCGAAGTTCTCGACGTTATCGCTGGTGACCGTGTCGGTGGCGTCGTCAATGGCAACGCGATCGCCGACCGCGTTGGCGGTGATCGAGTCGTCGCCATCGGTCGTGTTGAAGAGGAGCAGATCGGTGCCGGCACCGCCATCCAGATCGTCGGAGCCGTCGCCGGAGTTCCAGACGAAGGTGTCGTCGCCGTCGCCGCCCGCGAGCGAGTCGTCACCGCCACCGCCTTCGATGACGTTGCCGCCGCCGTCACCGATGATGGTATCGTCGTACTCGCTGCCGATCACGGTCTCGATATTGGCAAGGGTGTCGCTGCCTTCGCCGGTGGCGGAGCCGCTGCCGAGGTCCACGTTGACGCCGGAGCCGGAGTCGGAGTAGTCCACCACGTCGTTGTCGGCGCCGCCGTCGAGGTCGTCGTTGCCGGGGCCGCCGGTGAGCGTGTCGTCGCCCGCGCCGCCGGTGATGGTGTCGTCGGAATCGTAGCCTGCCCCATTGCCGGTGGAGCTGCCAATGAACTGTCCGTTCTCGTTGCCGTTGCCGCTGGTGGTGGTCAATGTCCACGCGCCGAAGCCGGCGCCCCCGTTGTCGCCGGTCTGCCAACCGTCGGCGTAGGCATCCGCGGAGGCGTCGTCGGCGCTGGCGCCGGGGCCGCTCAGGTTGTTGACGAAAGAATCGTGGTCGGAGGCCATGCCGGCGTTGACGTTGTACAGCGCCATGCTGTCAATCGTGCCCGTGCCCGTGAGCGTGCCGCGGTACGCGAAGTAGCCGCAGTCGGCGCTGGAGATGACGACGAAGAACGTATCGGTGTCGGTCAGCGTGAACGCGACGTGGATGCCGTTGTCGGTATAGCGGATGCCGGTATCCACCAAGCCGGTGGAATCCACGATGGTGTAGGTCAGGTCGCCACCGGCAAAGAGCACCTCGAAGCGCTGGGCTGCATTCTTGTCGCCGGTGTTGTTGCCGTTACGCAGGATGAGCCCGACGAACCCGCCGCCGTCTATGAAGCCGGTGTCCATGTCGAACTCGAAGCTCTGTCCCGTCGTGAGCGAACTGGAGAACGCGCGGTAGGCGACCGCGGTCTGGCCGGTGTTGGCGTAGAGCCCCCAGGAGAGGCCCGCCGTATCAATGTCCGACGGCCCGCCATCGAGCAGATCGGTGCCGTCGCCGCCTTCGATGATGTCATCGCCGTCCCCGCCTGCAACCGTGTCGTTGCCGATGCCGGCATCAATCGAATCGGCCAGGCTGCTGCCGTTGATGCTGTCGTTGCCATCGC
>CAZOTB010000033.1:0-42681 GCA_964582645.1 uncultured Verrucomicrobiota bacterium
GCTTTCAGTTCCGCCGCTTCGAGCGTGATCCGCAGGATGTTTTGATCAATGAGAAAATTCTGCCCGAGCGACTTGGTCGGTCGCAGGTTGAGCTCTTCGAGCGCGCGTTTCGTGTCGGTCAGGGTCATGGCAAACGTTGTAGAGGCCGCCGTCTCGGCGGCGGAGATTGAGCGTCGCACACTCTGCCACCGTTGCGTCCGGGACGGACGCCACTACAACGCTCTCTGTACCACACCCCGCTTCCGCTTCCACGTTGAATCCATCGCGGTGGGGACTATACTCTGCTGGAGTGTATGCAGACCGCATAGATGCAGGACAACACCTGGCCCGATTGCTCGTCGAACATCGTGATCCGAAACTGCTGGTGCTTGGCTTGCCGCGCGGTGGCGTCGTTGTCGCAGCCGAGATCGCCAAGGCGCTGGACGCCGAGCTGGACGTCATTCTCTGCAAGAAACTCCGCGCGCCCGGCAACCCCGAACTGGCCGTGGGCGCGATCAGCGAAGGCGGCGAAACGTTCATCAATGCCGAGGTCTATGATTATCTGGACGTCGAGAAGGGCTACCTCGAACAGGAAAAGAAGGAACGCCTTGCGGAGATGCAGCGTCAGGTCGAGACCTACCGGGCAGTGCGTCCCCGCGTGTCGCCCGCGGCGCGGCCGGTGATCCTCGTGGACGACGGCCTGGCCACGGGGGCGACGATGATCGCTTCGATCCAGAGCCTCGCACTAAATCATCCGCGCTCCATCGTGGTTGCTGTGCCGGGAGGAGCGCCCGACACCGCCGAGAAAATCCGGCTCATGCGTGAAGTGGACGACCTGGTCTGCCCGCTCAAGCCGAGTTTGTTCTACGGCGTCGGTCAGATGTACGAGAACTTCGATCAGGTCGAGGACGACGCGGTGATTCGTTTGCTCGCCGCGATGCCGCAGCCGCGTTGACTTCGGCGCGCGGCACTGCAAGCCCGCAACGCCCAAGCCGGTCGGCGCGCTTTTTGTAACGAACTGCTCAAAGATTGGATCGGTTTCAATCGTGATAGGCAAAGTAGTCGAGTCTTTACGTTTCACCGTTCACGAATTACGCTCCTCCGCATGATTCGACACGATAAACGCCGCCCCGACCAACTCCGCCGCATTCGCATTCAGAAGAACTACGCCAAGAACGCCACCGGCTCGGTCTTGATCGAGCAGGGAAAGACGCAGGTCATCTGCGCCGTCACCATCGAGGACCAGGTGCCGCGTTGGATGAAGGACCAGGGCGTGACCGGCGGCTGGATCACGTCCGAGTATTCGATGCTGCCCTACTCGACCGGGCAGCGCAAACAACGCGACTCGACCCGCGGCAAAGTGGACGGCCGCTCGACGGAGATCCAACGCCTGATCGGCCGTTCGCTGCGCGCCGCGGTTGATTTGGAGAAGCTCGGCCAGCGGACGGTGTGGGTGGATTGCGATGTGTTGCGCGCCGACGGCGGGACTCGTACGGCTGCGATCACCGGTTCCTACGTGGCGCTGGCGCTGGCGGTGAAGCGGCTGCTCAAGGAAAAGAAGCTGACTGAGAACCCGCTCCGCGTTGCCATCGCAGCCGTCAGCGTAGGATTGGTGGACGGCGTTCCCGTGCTCGATCTCGACTACGTGGAGGATGCCGGCGCCCAGGCTGACATGAACGTCGTGATGACTGCGCACGGGGAGTTCATCGAAGTACAGGGCACCGGCGAGGAGAGCACGTTCTCGCAGAAACAACTCGATCAAATGCTGGCGTTGGCGAAGCAGGGAATCGAAGAACTGATCTCAATTCAGAATCGGACGCTGGCCGCTCGCCGTTGACGTGAGTGCGCGAGATTCGGGACACCCTGGCATGGGTCATAGAATTAGCCCCAATATCCCCAATATGCACATTCAAAGGCATTGCCAGGCGCGGGTTACTTGCCATAGATTTCGTTCAAGAACAACGGAATAGCATCAGATGGTACGACGTAGCAACCTTTGCTAACAGAGTCTGGATTCGTCGATGCCATTAGCAAGAACCCCACGAACGCCGTTGTCTGATCCTCGTGAGATTGGTTGTCTGCATTCTGAGATTTCCCCTGTGCGTCTTGTTGTGGTGCGTTTGTCGGGAGAAAAAAATCCAGCATAGGATAGTTCGAATGTGTTGTCTTGCATGAGAGTGAATTGAACCACGACCTTCGTGCCGTCTGGAAGAAGCTTCGAACTCTCCTTGGCCTTCCCAGTAAACTCGACAAAACGTGTCTTGTTCTCAGTCTCCTTCAGTTCCCAGTTGGGAGCGGAGATGAGCTGCGTTGGCCCGTCGCTTGGTCGTTGCGAGCCCATCCCGAAACGGATGCTCGCAACGCAGTTGGTCGGGGCCGCTTCGTTGAAACGGAATGCTCGATTCTCTCTGTCATGAACCAAGCATTGGCCCGGGAGCGCCGCGTTTCATCGTTCCCTCCGCGACCGATATTGTGTATGGTTCGGGAGGAATGAACTGTGAAGCGGATCTCGTGTTTGAGATCGTGTCGCGACGGCTGCCCGCGGCAGGCATCGCGTGCTTGATGATCGGCGGCCACGCCGTCAATCATTACGGCTACACACGCGCCACACAGGACATTGATTTCATGATTGCCGCCGAGGACGAGGCCGCGGTGTGGCGCATCCTGAGTGCGGCGGGGTTCACCAACGTGGCGACGCATCCGACGGTCGTGTTCTTTCAGCAACCGGGTGGAACGCTGCGGGTGGATTTTCTGAAAGTGGATCGGGCGACATTGGACAAGTTGCTCGCCGGCTCGGTCGCGGTGGATTATTTCCAGGGCCACCCACTGCGAGTGCCCTGCCTGCATGACCTGATCGCCATGAAACTCTTTGCTCTCAAGAGCGGTCGGCCCGAACGTGAGGAAAAGGATTTTCCCGATATCGTGCATCTCGTGATCGAGAACGGATTGGACGTTGCGACCGAACTCCGGCCGTTGTGCGACCAATTCGGCACGCCCGCGCTCTACGAACAACTTTGCCGTCGCATTCAGGAACTGCGGCATGATTAAACTTCCCACCACGGTAGCCGACAACCCGCTCCCGACGGCACGCATGTCTCTGGTGGAATACGCTGCGTTCAGCGACCGCTGTCGCCGGAGCAACCGGCGCCTGACCGCCGCCGACTGCCTAAAGAAACGCGCGGATGAAGCCAGGATGGTCACGGCCTTCCACTTTCCAGCGACCGCGCCGCACGCGACCGAATGCGGTCACGGCAGGTAGTTTGACCATGTCAGATTCGATTGATTGCTGGGAAGTTATCATTCACACCCCGCTTCAGCGGGGTGCTTGGCGAACGGTATGAGTGGACAACCTTTTCAACGGTTTGCCCGCGACCTCGAAAACCGCTGAAGCGGTTCACCCATCCTCCTGTCCGTCATCCACCCCGCTGAAGCGGGGTGTTCGTGAGAGGGAAAGCCGAATCTAACATTCTCAAACTACTTGCCCTGATTCCCGCGAAGAATCAGCATTCCGTCTCGACGCTCCAACAAAAGCGTCTCCTGCCCAGCTTCGGAAACAGTGAGTACTGGGTTAAGGTAACCGTGGCTGGTTGATCTTGTTCCCTCGCAGGAGCGTGGCAGCAAGTGCGGGATGGCGTTCGTGCCGGCGTCAGCAGAGATCAATTCCCGGTTGGCCTCATTCCAAGCGTGAACGACGGTGCTCCATCGCGGGATGGTCGTCGCGCACGGGACGGACGCGGGGCGCAGCCTTTGGTTGTTGGTACTCCGACAAGCTGAAGCTTGAACTCCAAGCGCGAGCTTCATGAGGGTTGCGTTCGGAGTTCAAGCTTCAGCTTGTTTCAGCACATGCAACCGAGGAACTTCCAACCGACAACTCGAGGATGCGCCCACGGACGCTTCAAGTGTCATTCCATGTTTCCTTCGCGCAGCGACTCGTGGTACAACCTGCCCGCGCCATGAAACGCTGGGTGATCGTTGCGACGCTACTGACGCTGATTGTCTCGGCGAGCGTGTTCCTTCAGGCGCTCTCGGCCTCGCCAGCTTTCGTCCTGGGCATCCCCGGCCAATGGGTCTGGCGCTACGATCATTCGCTTTACTTCGACCGCGCTCTGTTCTCTCTTGCCGCTGCCGGGTTGCTTGGGTGGATGTGTTACTCGACGCGGGATCGCATCTATGAGCTCGTCGGGGGACGCGTGCCGCTGTTCCTGATCGGAGCGGTGGCGTTGACATTTGTGATGCAGGCATCGTTTGCGTACCTCGGACGGTCCGGCTTCGGGCAGGGGGTGTTCTGGATGGGGACGCCGAAGCTGAACAACGAATTCGCCGAGGCGTGTGAAGCTGGCGAACTCAAAGCGTTACTCGACCATTACCAGGACCCAGAGCGTCCGTTCCGCATTCACCTGAGTACGCACCCGCCGGGGCCGGTGGTGTTCTACCTGGTTCAGAAGCGAATCTGGGAATCCTCGCCCGGTGCGGCCGAACACTTCGTCAATGCGATGGAGTCCGTTCTGCCGTACGCGAAAGTGGCACGCGAGGAATTGCCGCGCGAACTGTCGAAGGTCGAACAAGCCACGCTCTACAGCTCGATCCTGTTGCTTTGGCTCGCGGCGGCCTTGGCGGTGGTGCCACTATATTTCTGGGCGGCGGATCTGTTCGGCCCGCCCACGGCGGTGGCGGCGGTCGGGTTGTATGCTCTGACGCCGAGCTTGTTGGTGTTCAGTCCGATGACCGACCTCTTGTACGTGCCACTCGCGGTGGGTGTGTTGGCCATGCTTCACCTCGGCCTGGCGCGACGCGACCCTGCACAGCTTGCGTTCGGCGGCGTGATCGCATGGCTGGCACTGCAATGCACCCTGGCGTTCCTCGTGGTGTTGTTTGTGCTCGCGGTGTACGTGGCGCTCGAAGCAGTCGCCGAACGGCGCTACGAGGAGACACTCAAGTTGCTGGCATGGCCCGTCGGCGTGTTTGCGGCATTAACCATCCTCTTCTGGGTGGTGCCGCTCCGGTACAACTCGCTCCTGGTGTGGAAGCTCTGCATCACAAACAACGCGTCATTCAATACCGGCCGCACCTTCCTGCCCTGGCTGCTCCTCAATCCGCTCGATTTCCTGCTTTTTCTCGGTGTGCCGACAGCGGTGTTGCTGGTGCGCGAGGTTGTGCGGGCAGCGAGGCGGCGAGGCGAAGTTGCGGCCCGGCGGTTCATCGTGGCGCTGGTCGTGACGCTGCTCCTATTGAACGCCACCGGCACAAACCGTGGCGAGGTCGCACGGTTGTGGATGCCGTTGATGCCCATGGCCACCGCGATTGCAGCGAGCGCGTTGCGCGCAAATGAGGACGAGGAGGGGAGGGACTGGATGTTCCCGGTCGTGTTTGCGGTCTTATGGTTGCAGGCGGTGCTGTTTCGGTTGTCGTTGGACGTGCTGCTGCCGCCGTGAACTGCGTGCTCTGTATTGTAGCGGCCGCCGTCCCCGACGGGTGAAGCAGGATGGTCGAATCCGAAGCCGCCGAGGACGGCGGCCTCTACAACGCCGACCTTGCAAGCATGCCATCCCGGTTTTTCTAATTCACAAACGCCGTGGGCTTGGTCATCATGGGCGGCATGACCGAAACGGCGGGCGAACAACAGGCGCGAACGTCCCGGCCGCAATCAGTGTTGGTTATCATCGCGGCGGTCGCGCTCCCGAGCCTCAGTTATCCCCTGGCGTGGTTCTCGCAAAACAAGGTGCCGCATCGGTTCGAGTTCGAGCTCCCCATCGCGGTCATGTGCCTCGTCGGCATTCTGGGAATCATCCTCGTTCATCTGGTCAAGACGGACCGCGCGCAGCTCCCGCCCTCGCAGGTGGACCGGCTCGTTCCCGCGGTGTTGGGTGTGGGTGTGATCTCGATTCTCCTCAGCAGCAACGCCTACCTCTCGATCTCCGCGTGGGTGATGCTGTTCGCCAACGTGGCGCTGTTCTACGTGACGAGTGTGTGGTTCGACCGACGCTACGCCACGCCGCTGGTTTGGGCTTGGTTAATTGCCGCGACGGCGCAGGCGGCGTATGGCCTTCTCCAGGTGCGGGGCGGAGGTTATCCGTGGGCAACCATCGGCAACAAAGACTGGGTCGCGGCCTACCTCGGCCCATCGCTGCTCGTCGGTCTGCCGTTGTGGGTTGAATCCCGTGGCCGCTCCGCGCGGATGTTTGTTCTGGGCATTGCGTCGCTGGTGATCCTCGCCACATTCGTCATCAGCGACTCGGTCGGTGCCTGGCTCGGACTTGGAGTGGCGGTGCTTGCGGGTGTCACGCGGCTTCTCTGGACTCGCTACCGGCTTCGCGCGCTGCTCCTTCTGGGTGGGGTGGTGGTGCTCGTGGGGGTGCTGGGGACGATCTACTCCGCCAACCTTCACGCGACGTGGGTCGCCAACGTTCGTCCGCCCATCTGGCGCGGGGCGCTGCACATGATCGCCTCCTCGCCGTTGATCGGGAGCGGCTTGGGGACGTTCACGTACCAGTACCAACAGCACCGACCGCCGGACTACTTCAACACCAACGTCCTCGCAAGCATCACCGTCCCGGAGGGATTCAAGCACCGACGTCAGCCCACCAACCTGACCGATCACGCACACAACGAGTTCCTTGAAATCGCCTGCGAGACCGGGATTCTGGGTCTGGCGATCATGCTGTGGCTGTTCGGCTTTGTGATTGTCCGTGGCTGGCGCGGCAGCGGCGAGGACAATACCGACCGCTGGATCGTGCTCGGCGCGTGGTGCGCCATGATCGCGATGCTCGTGCACAATCAGTTCGATATCAATCTGCGGCGTCCACCGAACCAGACATTGCTGTGGATTCTTATGGGACTGGTAATCCGATTCTCGCCGCGGCCGCCACCCAGGCCCGAGCCATCTGTCGGCATCACATTCGGCGAAGAGCGTGCCGAACCCGAGAATCGGCGTCCGGTTCTCTCCGAGAGCGACGAGGCTGCAGCGCGACAATCGGCGCGGACCATCAAGCTCGTCCTGTGTGGCGCATTGCTGCTGGCGCTGCTCTGGTTTCAGGTGTACGACCGCATCGCTGCGAACGCCGCATGGCGCAGGGCGTTGATCGCGCGTGGATTTGGACCGATCAGTCGAGAACAGGCCGAGCGGGCAATGGAGCAGTACCTGATCTGTCTCAGACACGATCCCTACCGTGTGGACGCATGGTATCGGCTCGCGTATCTCTGCGCGCAGTTTCCCGAGACGGACGAGCAGGCGATTGACTACTACATGCAGGTGGTCCAGTTCGCCCCCGACTACGCCGAGGTCAACGCCAACCTGGCGTTTCTGTTCAACAAGCGTGGCAAGCCGCGGGACGCCGTGCAGTATCTGCAACGTGCCGTCGAGTTGAACCCATACAAGATCGAATATCACCGGGCACTGGGCGAGTTGTACCTCGACTTGAACTTGTCGCCCGACTTCAAGGCCGAGGTGCTCGAAGCGCTGCGCCTCGATCCAAACGATCCCTGGGCCAACTCCATGTGGGACACCTACTTCAAGCTCGACAAGAAGGAAATCCCCACCGGCCCGCCCCAACCGAAGAAGAAGCTCAAGCAACGTCCGTCCGCACGGTTCGGCCTGTAGGAAGCGTTGCCACGGCTTCGACTGTGAACTTTGCGCTTTCCGTTCCCTTGTGGCCCATGCTACCAATCGCCTCGTGAAGCTCACAGTTGCAGATCTGGCAAAACACCTCGGCGGCCAAGTCGTTGGCGACGGTGACATCGAGATCAAGGGCATCTCGCCCGTCAACACCGTCAAGGCCGGCGACGTCACGTTCGCCGAGAACGAGAAATACTTTGCTCTCGCTGAACAATCCCCCGCGGTCGCTATCATCGTCCCCACCAGCGTCACTACCTCGACCAAGACGCTGATCCGCATTGAGCAACCCAAGGCCGCATTGGCGAAGGTGCTGGCGATGTTCTTCCCACCATTCAAATTTCCAGCCGGGGTTCATCCCACGGCGCACGTGGCCAAGGACGCGAAGCTCGGCGCGGATGTCCACATCGGAGCGAACGCGGTGGTCAAGGAAGGGGCGAGCATCGGGGATCGCACCGCGATTGATGCCGGAACCGTAATCGGTCGCTGCGCGAGCGTCGGAACGGATTGCGTCATTCACAGCAACGTCACGGTGTATCACCAGGTTCGCATCGGCAATCGCGTCATCATCCACAGCGGCACCGTCGTGGGCAGCGACGGATTCGGTTACGTGTGGGAAGGCAAGACGCGCCTCAAAGTGCCGCAGGTCGGCACCGTGATCATCGAAGACGACGTCGAACTCGGCGCCAACGCCGCGATTGACCGTGCGACCATCGGGGCAACGATCATCAAGCGCGGCACGAAGATTGATAACCTCGTCCAGATCGCCCACAACGTCATCATTGGCGAGAACGGCACCGTCTGCGGTCTGGTCGGCATCGCCGGCAGTTGCACCATCGGGAACAACGTCACGCTTGCGGGCCAGGTTGGGATGGCCGACCACATCAAGATCGGCGACAACGTCACTGTCGGCGCGCAATCGGGCATCAAGGACGATCTGCTCGAAGCGAACACCTATCTCGGCAGCCCGGCCGTCCCGGCCGCCACCGCCGCCCGCCAATACGTGGCTTGGGGCCGCTTGCCCGAGTTGCTGAAGCGCGTCCACGACCTCGAACACACGGTCGCGTTGCTCCAGGAGAAGCTCAAAACCGCCAATCGGACGTAGAGTTTCTTCTGTCCCGTTCTCGATCCTTACGCCGTGCACTCAATCCTTCTTCGCGCCGCTTCTGGGGATCGTTGGGAGATTCCCATTCTTCTCGAGGACGACGTTCTACTCGCGGTGTCGAAGCCGGCGGGCCTGCTCACGTCGCCCGACCGGTACGACAAGGATCGCCCGAACTTGATGAAGCTGCTGCACGACGGCATCCGCGAGCAGGCGACCTGGGCCCGGCAGCATTCGTTGAGTTATCTCGCCAACGTCCATCGTCTCGACGCCGAAACCAGCGGCGTATTGCTGCTCGCGAAAACCAGGGAAGCGTTGAGCAGCCTGGCGGGGCAGTTCGTCCAGCGTCAGACGAAGAAGATCTATCTCGCGCTCGTGCATGGCGTGCCGACTCCATCCGAGCAGACCATCGAGAAACGGATCGGACCGCACCCGACGCGTGAACATCTCTTTGTGGCTCGATCGCATGTCGGCAAGGAATCCACCACGACGATCAAGGTGCTCGAAGCCTTCCGCCATCATGCGCTCGTGCAGGCTCAACCGCTGACGGGGCGCACGCATCAGATTCGGCTTCATCTCAAGAGCATCAGCCACTGCGTCGTCGCCGACGCCCTCTACGGTACCGCCGAAGGATTGTTGCTGTCCCAACTGAAGCGTCGCTACAAATTCTCGCGCGCCGAACCCGAGCGGCCGCTGATCGGCCGCCTTGCGCTGCACGCCGAGCGGCTGACCATCGCGCATCCCACGACGAAGCAACGCATCGAGATCGTCGCCCCGCTGCCGAAGGATTTCGAAGTGACGTTGAAGTATCTGCGGAAATTTGCAGGGATGCACGGCGGTGAGCCTAAGTTGAATTGATGCACCCTCAAGGCACGCGAGGACATCTCTGCCATTGAAATCGCAATCGCGCGAAACTATAAACACGGCATGGAGCCACTGAAATACCTGAGCGTGATAGGGATCAGCGTGTCGGTGCTCGGCGCATGCGGGGCACAGGATTCGGAACCGGCAAGTGATAGAGGTGATGGGGCGGATCGTGTTCGCTTCCGATGCACCACAGCAGGGGTCTCTCAGTTCAATACGGACATGGAGGGCGGCGGCAAGCTCGGCTTCACACGCGCCTGGTTGAACGCAACGGTGTCGCACGCGATCAGCCCGCAAATGGATCTCGATGCCATTCTCTCCTACGAGTACGACAACTATGACTTCGAGGGACGCGGTGCCTTTACCGGCCTCAACCCGTGGGACCAGATCCATTCATTCCGACTGCAACCGACCATCTCCTGGGAGTGTTTCAATCGCTGCTCCCTCTTTGCCGGACCGACACTGACCCTCGCGGGCGAGGAAGGATCGGACTACGCTGATGCGTGGACCGCCGGCGGGGTGCTCGGCGTGAAATGGCGAGCGAGCGAGAAATTCTCAGCGGGTCTGGGCGTGGGCGTGTTCAGCCGGATCGAGGACGACGTGACCGCGTTCCCGCTTGTCACATTCGACTGGCGTTTTGCCGAAGGCTGGTCGCTTCGAAGCGGCGAGTTCGACCTGGGCTCGAACGGCGGTGCCGACGTCGAACTGGCGTGGCAATTCCGACAACGCTGGGAGGCTGCCGTCGGCGCCCGCTATGAAACGCGTCGGTTCCGCCTCGATGCTGACCGTCCGATCAAAAATGGGGTAGGGGAGGAAACCGTGGTGCCCGTCTATGTGCGTCTTAGTTGGGACTGCCTGCATCAACTCCGCGCCTCCGCCTTGGCAGGTGTCGCCACCTTGGGCGAACTGGAACTCGAAAACAAAAACGGCGGACGCATCAGCAAGAAGGAGTTCGACCCTGCCCCGTTTCTGGGCTTGAGCTTGACGTTGTCGTTGTGAGGGCGCGCATTTCACTCATGCCAGAACTCAGCTGAGCCGCAGTCTCCCGTCAGCGGAATCCGTAGCCCTGCCGCCCCGCAGTTCTTGCCCTTGCGTGCATCACGGGCACTTGCTCGCAAGGCGGGGCCGTGCGAGCCACGATCGTGCGGATGGGCAAATCCCTGCCGGGCTGGAAGTCGCGAAGAGTTGACCGCACAAGCGGTGACAAGTTCCGGGTCCACCTGGGCGGCATTCCTGTCGACGGCCCCTACGAGGTGACGCTGTCCGTCGGGGACGAATCCATCACAGCCCATCGCCTTATGGTTCGATTCTGCGGACGTGGCGTCGGTTTCGACGCAGCACACGAAGGGGACGAAAGGCATCTGTTCGCTGCCGGTCACGGTGACGTTCAAGAACGTGGTCGGTGGTCTGCGCGCGGCAGGCGAGCCGATGAAACTCAACCTGCGCCTCGGTTACGATGGACCGATCCAGGTGTGGATCAATGACAAGCCTGTGTGTGGCGATCCGAATGGCACGAACCCGGCGGTGCCGGACGAGGAGATCGTGCCGTTGAGCCTCGCCCAGGGGAAGCATCGTCTGACGGGGGCGATGGACCTGCGCGAGGGGCTGGCCTGGGGATTCTTCCTGCGGTTCCACCGTCGGGACCTCACCAAGGCGCAGGTCGCAAAGGGAAACTTCGCGGTGCCGGTGTGTTCGCTCACGGAGTAGCTGCTGCCGGTTCAGGGTCGGCGTTCGGGGAACGTCTCCTCCAAGCCGCCAGCGCCGGCAAGCGGGCGCCTACTCGGTCAAGCTCCCCGCTATGCCTTCCGTCTCATCGCGCGCGCGCGGAACTGCGAGGGCGTTGTGCCAACCAACTTGTGGAAGAGCCTCGAAAACTTGAATGGACTGGCGATCCCAACCATCTGTCCGATTTGCACCAGCGGATGATTGCTGGTGGCGAGCACTTGCTTTGCTTTCTCGATCCGATACGCGTTCAGATAGTGCATCGGCGACATCCCCGTCTCGCGACGAAAGACACGCACGAAGTGGTACATGCTCAACCCCGCCACGCCGCTGAGTTTCTTCAAGTCGAGTGCGCTGTCGAAAAAACGCGCCATGTAGCGGATGCTGTCGCGCACGCCGTTGGACAGCACGGCTTTGCGCTTCGGTAGCTGCACCAGGCCAATGTCGAACTCTCCCTCGGCGTCGCGGACCGCGAACAGCTCCGCCAGCAGCAGCGTCAGCAATCCTGCCGCCTTCGGTTCGTAACCGTCAGGCTTGGCACGAGTCAGCTCGATCAGGTCCTTGAGCAGCAGCTCAAACCGAACGGAATCCACCTCTTCAAACAACGGTCGCTTGTCCGCGTTCAACTCGGCAAAGAGGTGCGGCATGTCTTTCCCCCCGAAACACACCCAGAGAACGGTCGCGATTCCCGGACCGCTATTGCCGTACGCAGCGGGTTCACGCAAGTCCATCAACACGACCGTGCCTCGACGCGCAAGATAGGTCTGGTTGTGCAGCCGATGCCAAAACTGCCCGTCCGCGATGTAGTGAATGAGAAAGCGTGCCTCATGTGTATGTCCGTGCTCGTGGCCAACGGGCGTGCGTGACCGGCCGATGGAAACAACGTGCAACCAGTAGCTCTGTGCGCGTGTGCTGGGCGAGTGATAGTATTCCTCGCCCAGCGGGACTTTGCCGCCTCGCCAGTAGCGTGCAGGCACAGGGGGAAGCCTTCGTCTCACTCCAAGGACTGAACGCGCTACTGTTCTATTCGTCAACCAGAAAACCAGCGGGCGGATGGTGTTGCGCGAGAACAATCAATTAGCAATTTTCGGCAAGAAGGGAGCAAACGTGTCAACTTGTAAATATGACGAAGTCAACGAATAATACATCAGTCGACATTAAACACAGGAGCACACAAATGAAAATACCAGTTGCACATACTCCCATGAAGGTCATTGCGCTTGTCGTCGGCTTGGCAGCCGGCAGCGCGGTGGCGTTCGAGGGACCCAATCACATCCTACGCAACCAGAACTATGACAGCGACACGGTCGGGCAACTGCCGTCGGGCTGGAGCGGGCTTGCGACTGTCAACAACAACGCCTTCGTGACGAACAGTCCCAGTTCGACAGCGCCGAACTCGTTCGCCAACCAGTTCACGTCAGCGGACACGACCTACACGATTCAGACCGTGTCGCCGTTCGCGTACACTCTCACAAACATCGGTAGCTGGGTCAGCTATTCGTTCGACGTGAATGTGGACTACATCGGCGGGAACGACAGCGAAGGCTTCAGTTTCCGTCTGTGGAATGCCACCTACAGCCAGATTGACACCGGCGCGCCGCGCATCCTGCGCAACGGCACGCAGTGGCGGCTGTACAACCCACTCGTCTCGCTCAACGGCGGGTCGGCGTACGTCGGCAACTACAACTTTGACGAGTGGCATAATCTGCGGTTCAAGACCATCCTCGATGGCGATACCGGGCCGGGTGGAACGCCGTACTTTGGTCGGACGCTCTGGTACATTGATAACACCCTGTTGAACACCGAAACTTGGACCAATCGCAACTTCAACCAGGTCCGCGAGATTGACACGGTGGACATCCGCTCCGTCATCGGCACGCCGACCGGCGCTCGCATCTTTATAGACAACCTCGAAGTCGAGGCGTTGCCTGAGCCGTCCGCGCTGGCGTTGTTGAGCATTGGCAGCCTGTTCTTCCTCCGCCGGAGCAGGCGAGCCTGAGCGGGCGCGCGGCGCACCATGCGATGAATCAATCCCAACTCCGCGCGAATTGGGGCAGGGGCTTCACGCTCATCGAGTTACTCGTCGTTGTCGCGATCATTGCGGTGCTCGCCGCGCTGCTCCTGCCGGCGCTGCGCAACGCCAAGGCCAAGGCACATCAGGTGTCGTGCATGAACAACCTGCGCCAGATCCACGTCGCCTTCGCCAACTACGCGATGGATTGGGACGACTACATTCCCTGCTTCGACACTCAGGCCGTGGTGGGCCAGTATGGCGGCTCCTGGTGTCAACGGCTCGGCCGTGGCAATTATCTGGGCAGCGCGGAGATTCACACCAGTTCATTCGGACCTTCGCCCGCCGACCGCTACAGGGTGTTTCGTTGCCCAGCCGAAGATCGCCCCAGGCAATCGCTGGTAACCATGTCCTATTGGGATTATCCCTACACGCGCACAAGTTACGTGCTCAACTGGTCGGTCAGCGGGTATCTGCCGGGGGTGCCGCGCAAGGGCTTCATGGCGGGACCGGTGTTCAAAGGTGACCCGGGTTGCGTCTATACCGACAGCAACACGCCCTACGCCCTGAAGCCTTCCGAAGCACCGTTCGTGACCGATACCCAGGATCAGGGCGATGGTTGGGCGTTGTCGTACTACACCGATGCGATGGACCTTCCACAGTACTTTCCGTATGTCGGGGGATACACGGGTTTTTACCACTCGTTCCGCCACGGCGGACGCGCCAACGTGCTTTACATGGATGGTCACGTGGTTTCCGTCGCGCCGCGCTACCAAGGCGGGCCGCTGAACTGGCGCCTGCTCTGGAACTGTCCGCCACCATGAACCGCGGCAACAAAAATCCCAGGCATTCCGTCCGCCTCGCTCCGGTGCTTCGCGGTTTTACCCTGATCGAACTCTTGGTCGTGGTTGCTGTAATCTCGATCCTCACGGCGATTCTGTTGCCCGCACTGAGAAACGCCAAGGAGAAGGGAAAGCAAGCCGTCTGCGTCAACAATCTGCGTCAGATTCACCTCGGGTTGTCCCTGTACGCCACCGACTGGGACGATCGCATCCCGCCCGTGGGAAGTTGGGGCTGCGGAAACGGCCCTTGGTTCAGCCACCTCGGCCGAGCGGGCTATCTGGGCAGTGCCGAACCGTGGACCTCGGGCCAGCGCTGGAAGGTCATGCGATGCCCGGCGGAGGGGCGTCCGCGGCAGTCCTTGGTGCGAACTCCCTACTATGACTATATTTCAGGTCCTTCCTCGACGCCGGATAACCCCGCCGGCGGTGTGGCGAGCAGTTACACCTTGAATTGGTATGTCAGCCACTACAACTACTGCGACGGATACCGCAAGGGATTCTTCGCCGGGCCGGAGGACGGGCGCCGGGAAACCGCACCTTTCGTCACCGACTGCCAGGACTTCGGTGATGGCTGGGTGCTGCAATTCTTCCTCGATATCCACAGTCCCAGCCGGTGGGATTACATCGGATCCAACACGGGTTTCTACCATTCGTTTCGACACTCGGGTCGTCGGGCCAACATGCTCTACATGGACGGCCATGTCGAGGCGGTGCGTCACGTCATTCACGGTGGTGCCGCCAGCGATGTGTTCAAGATCCTTTGGACGTATCCCAACAATCCGCCGATCTGATCAGTTTCGGCTGCTCCAACAATGAGATTGGTAAGCAAGCGACTGCTGTTTCCACACGGTGCCGACCGCGCGCCGCTCTGCGGATTCATCACCTACATCAGCAAGGATAAACCTGTCCTGCTTCGTCGAATGGGCTACGAGATCGGCAACGACATCCACGACGCGTTCTCCGACTCGATCAGCCGCGACAACGGCGAGAGCTGGAGCGAACCGCGCAAGTCCCTCGGCATCACCAAGGTCAGCGGCGGCTACCTCGTTCACACCGAGAACGCAGCGCTCTATCACGCCGAACGCAACCTCCTCATTCATTTCACCAACGACAAGTTCGAGCCCGACCTGACCGGCTACGACAACAACTACTCCGCCCACATCACCATCACCGTCGGTGAACCGCTCGGGGTGTCCAGGGGCACACGCTGCGAACAGTTCAGTTCCCACTTCGGTTTTGCTCAGGGCATCTATGTCAGTTTCTGCACTCCCTTCCTCGATTCCCGAGGCCGGGTGATCGCGCCCGTGCAATGGCAACGTCGCGACCCGAGCGGCACAATCGCCAAGCGGGGATTCCCCACCCGCAAAGACATGCCTGATGTCCTGCAGGACGTGTGGGAGGTCGGCATCCTGATTGGTGAGTTCGATTCGAGCGGAACACTTCGCTGGCGCGTCTCGCAGCCAGTTCCGTACGACTTCGACGTCTCCTCTCGCGGCATGTGCGAACCCACCATCGCCGAGCTGCCGGATGGTCGGCTGTTCATGATCGTTCGCGGCAGCAACGCCGCCTGGCCCGACAAGCCCGGCTACAAGTGGTTGACGTTCTCGACGGATCGCGGCGAGACGTGGTCGAAAGTCGTGCCGCTCCCGTGCGACGACGGCAGCATGCTTGAATCGAGCGCGACAGGCTCCGCGTTATTTCGTTCGATCAAGAACGGCAGGCTTTACTGGATCGGCAATCTCTGCACCGAAGGCAGGCGCCCTCACGGCAACCTGCCCCGCAGTCCCCTGCACATCGCCGAGATCCAGGAAGACCCGGTGGCGATCCAACGGGAGACGATCACGGTCATTGATCGAGCCCAACCGGGTGAAGATCCCGACACACAGCACTCCAACTTCAAGTTCTACCAGGATCGCGCGACAGGCGATGTGTTTGTCTATCTGACCCGGTACGGTCAGCGCGGCTACGAGAACACCGCTTGGATTCTGGCCGATCTCTACGAATACCGGCTGGCGCTGTAGGGGCGCACGGCTGTGCGCCCATTTCGGTTGATGCCTTGATTCCACCTGGGCGCACAGCCGTGCGCCCCTACTTTACTTCCTTGCCATCATCGTCCACGAGCGTGACTTGCTTCTTCGCCAGCAGATTGCGGAGCGTTTCATCGCGGTCAATCAAATTGCCGAGCTTCTGCCAGCGGGTGCGATTGAGCCACTTGCCTTGGTTGATGTCGAACGCCGAACCGAGAAACTCCGGCCCCATCGTGCTGCGTTGCTGACCGCCGAAGGACGTCTGCATCTCCAGCGTCTTTCCCGTCTCGGCAGGTTCCGGTTGCAAATCCAACACGCCCGCCTGCAACGCCGCCTCGAACAACGCCTTCGCCTTGTCCGTTGCCAGCAACGATTCGTTTCGGAACTTGCTCAGGCCGGTCGCTTTGTCGCGGGTGATTTTCCAACTCGCGTTCAGTTCCGGCAGATCGGGATCGCCGATCGCGCGCGTCATGATGATGGCGTGTCGGCCGTCGCCGAATACCGTCAGCGTCTGCACGACTGCGGCGTTGGTGTCGCTGTGGAAGATCCAACTGATCGAATCGCTCCCGCCGCGGGAAGCCGGCATCGTTGGCTTCGGCGGCGCGTAGAGCGGACGCAGGAAATACGCGATCGCCAGGATGATGGCGATGCGGATGGTCCAGGAAATGGCCTTGCCGGCTTTCTTCATTCTGCCGAGGCTACCGGATTCTTTCGCTGGTGTTAAAGGAATTTTCCTTTCTTTCTCCTCCTCGCCCGTCATTATCGCGGGATGCCCGTTGTGTACCTGCGAAAAGGAAATCTCTCGCGACTCGCGCGTGGTCATCCGTGGATCTACTCGAACGAGATCGCGAAGGTGACCGGCGAACCGCGCGACGGCGAGGTGGTCAAGGTCTCCGACTACCGGCAGCGGCCGCTCGGCTGCGGCTTCTACAACACCAGGTCGCAGATCGTCGTCCGACGCGTAGCCCAGCGCGGCAGCGTCGAGGTAAACCCGCACTTTTTCCACAAGCGCATCGAAGCGGCCTGGGAACTGCGCCGCCGGCTTTTGCGCGAAGTGACCTGCTGTCGCGTCGTCAACTCCGAGGCCGATTTCCTGCCCGGCCTGATCGTGGAAAAGTACGGCGACCGCGTGGTGTTGCAGACGCTGACCCTCGGCATGGATCTGCGGAAGAAGGAAATCCTCGAAGCGTTGGAGGCGATCCTTCATCCCGCGGCGATCGTCGAACGCAACGACGCCCCCGTGCGCAAGCTCGAAGGGTTGGAACAGGTGAAAGCCGTGCTCAAGGGCGCCGAGGCTGACGCGCGATTCGAGACGATCTTCGGCGGGTTGAAGTTCGAGGTGGACCTGCTCGAAGGCCACAAGGGCGGGCTCTATCTCGACCAACGCACGAACCATCAGGCCGTCGCCCAATGCGCCACCGGACGGCGCGTGCTCGATGCATTCAGTTATGAAGGCGGCTTCGCGCTGCAGTGCGCGGCGCACGGGGCGAAATCGGTCACCGCAGTCGAAATCTCGGAATCAGCCGCGAAGAGGGTAGGGGAGAACGCAACGCGCAATGGGCTGGAGGCAGCCGTCAACGTCCTCTGTCAAAACGCGTTTGATTTCCTCAAGAACGCGGACGCGCTGCAAAACGCGCCGCGCCCCGACAACGCCGAGCGTGTCAAGCGCTCCGATGCGCCGTACGACATGGTCATCCTCGATCCGCCGTCGTTCACGCGCAACAAGGATTCGCTGCCGGATGCCCTGCGCGGATACAAGGAGATCAACCTGCGCGCGTGCAAACTCCTGACCGAAGGCGGGATGCTCGCGACGTTCTGTTGTTCGCATCATGTGCCGCGCGAGTTGTTCCTCGATGTCATCCTCGATGCCGCGACGGATGCCCAGCGAACCTTGAGGCAGGTCGCGTCGCTGGGGCAATCACCCGACCATCCGATTCTGCCCGCGGTACCGGAGACGGAGTACTTGAAGGGATTCATCTTCGAGGTGCTGTGACAAGGTGGGAGGCGCCTCGGCGCGCCGACCGGCCTGGGTCTGATTTGAGGGACGAAGCGTCGGCGCGCTGAGGCGCCTCCCCCATTGACCCGGCTACTTCCCGTGTCCTGCGGGGAAGTCGGGGAGGGTCAGCAGCTCATTCGGCTGCGACCAGTCTGTGCTCGTGCGCAGCCACGATTGTCCATTGTGCTCGGCAACGACGAGATACTTCTTCTGTTCGCCGACCTTCACAAAAAACGTGTTCGCATCCACCTTGATCCAGCCCAACGCCGCGTCGCGTTTCATCCGCCAATTCGGGTTGCCGATCTCGCTGACGACCTTCTCGGAGAGGCCGGATGGTGCTGCGGCTTTGCTGACGAAATGAACTTCAAACTCACGCATCTGAACAACACTAAGCGCGGATTCCCCCGTGCGCAAGCAGTATGCGAAAACGCGCTGCGGAGCCGGGAATCCTGATCCGGGAATGCGTTTGACAGCGAGGGTCGCGTGCCTATGATGCCGCCAATCTATGACCAAGATTACTGCGATTCGTGCTCGTGAAATTCTCGATTCCCGCGGCAACCCGACCGTCGAGGCCGAAGTGATTCTCGATGGCGGAGCTATCGGACGTGCCGCCGTCCCGAGCGGCGCCAGCACCGGTGAACACGAGGCCCTCGAACTGCGCGACGGGACCAGCAAACGATACAATGGCAAAGGCGTCGCCCGCGCCGTGCACAACGTCGAGGCCGTCATTGCCCGCAAACTCCAGGGCATGGACGCCCGGGACCAGGTCGCCGTGGATGAAACGATGATCAAGCTCGACGGCACCGCCACCAAATCGAAACTCGGCGCCAACGCCATCCTCGCCGTGTCGCTGGCCAACGCCCATGCCGCCGCCGCCGCGCTCGGGCAACCGCTGTATCGCTATCTCGGCGGGCCGAACGCAAAGGTGCTGCCCGTTCCCATGATGAACATTCTCAACGGGGGCGCGCACTCGGATGCGCCGATTGATTTCCAGGAATTCATGATCATGCCAAAGGGCGCCGACTCGTTCCGCGAAGCGCTGCGGATGGGAGCGGAGACGTTTCACGCGCTCAAGAAACTCCTCAAGGATCGCAAACTCAGCACCGCCGTCGGCGACGAAGGCGGGTTCGCGCCCAAGCTCGGTTCCTACACGGAGGCGCTCGATGTGATCGGCGACGCCGTCGAGGCGGCCGGCTACAAACTCGGCAAGGAGATCGTGTTCGCGCTCGACCCCGCCGCGAGCGAGTTCTACGACAAGAAACAGATGCAGTACGTGTTCAAGAAATCCGACGGCGCGAAGCATTCCGCCGATGCCATGGTGGCGCTGTACGACGCGTTGACGAAGCGTTATCCGATCTGCTCCATCGAAGACGGTCTCGACCAGAGCGACTGGGCGGGCTGGAAGGCGCTCACCGACCGCATCGGCAAGCGGACCCAGCTGGTTGGCGACGATTTGTTCGTCACGAACACGAAATTCCTCAAGCACGGCATCGAGGAAGGCGTGGCCAACGCGATCCTCGTGAAGGTCAACCAGATCGGCACGCTCACCGAGACGCTCGACGCCATCGAGATGGCAAAGGAGGCCGGGTACAGGGCCGTGATCAGCCACCGCAGCGGCGAGACCGAGGACACCACCATCGCCGACATCGCCGTCGCGACCAACGCGGGTCAAATCAAGACCGGCTCGCTTTGCCGCACCGACCGCGTGTGCAAGTACAACCAGTTGCTCCGCATCGAGGAACAGCTTGGCAGACATGCGGTGTACGGAGGGAAGCTGTAGGCGCACGCCCACAATGACGAGTCAAACGTGCAAAGGAGTTTGTAGTAGAGCGCTTCAGCGCGGTCGTGGCGCAGTTCGGCGGATTCGGCAAGCCCGCACTGAAGCGCTCTACTACAAGCCTGCCGTCCGTGGTATTCGAGCATCCGTGGGTCAGTCCGTTGCGGAGAGGAGTGTGCCATGAACCGCGTCGTCCCAAAGGAAACCGGCGTCCTCTGGATTCTGAACAAGCTGACCAAGGGCATGCTGATCCTTTTGGCGTTGGCGGTCATCGTCGCTTTGTTCGTGCCGCTCTTTCGCCAGTCGCAGCGGTTGACCGAGGAGAAATTCAGTCTCGATCAGCAGATCAAACAACTCGAGACCGAAAACCGGAAACTCGAAGCCGAGGCCGCCGCGCTCAGTCGAGATCCCAAGGCAGTGGAGCGCGTGGCGCGGGAAAAGATGGGCCTGGCCAAACCGGACGAGAGGATCTACAAGTTTGAGCAACCGAAGCAGGGGGAAATTCTGAAATCCGAAATCCGAAATCCGAAGTAATGCTGCAATACAGAATGGAGAGTGTGAAGAAAGCCAAGTCGTCGTCCACGGCGCCAACGTTCTGGCTTTCCATCATTTGCATTTCGAATTTGTTTTGGATTTCGTGATTCGAATCTCGGATTTGTCTTTCAAGAAATGCCCTCCCCTCACAAATACCTCGTTCCCGAAGTCGTTGCGAAGCTCTCGAACATCTCCATCATCGCGCGCACCGTCGTCGAGGGGTTCATCACCGGGTTGCACAAGAGTCCGTACAAGGGTTTCAGCGTCGAGTTCGCCGAGCATCGCGAGTACACGCCCGGCGACGACATCCGCCACCTCGATTGGCGCGTCTATGCCCGCACGGACCGCTACCACATCAAACAGTACGAGGAGGAAACGAACCTCCGCACCTACCTGTTGCTCGACACCAGCAACTCGATGTCCTACTCATCCACGGGCAAACTCAACAAGCTCGAGTACGGTTGCTACCTGGCCGCCTCGCTCGCGTATCTCGTCGTTCATCAACAGGACTCGGCCGGGTTGGTCCTGTTCGACGCGAAGGTGCGGAACTACCTGGCCCCCAAAGGCACTCCCACGCACCTCAAACAAATCCTGCTCGAACTCGACAAGACGCTCGGCCGCGGCCAGACCATGATCGGCGATTCGTTTCACGATCTCGCCGAGATGCTGCGGCGCCGCGGGTTGATCGTCGTGATCTCCGACCTGCTCGATGAGACGAAGAACGTCCTCCAGGGATTGATTCATTTCCGCCACAAACGCCACGAGGTCGTGGTGTTTCACGTGCTCGATCCGTTCGAGATCAATTTCCCGTTCGAGAAACTGACCCAATTCGTGGACATGGAGACCGACGAGAAGATTCAGATTGATCCGCGCGCGTTGCGACAGGAGTACCTCGCCAACTTCACCGAGTTCGTGAACACCTACAAGAAGGCGTTCGCCGACAACGACATTGATTATCAGATGACCAGCACCGACACCCCGTTCGAGTTGGCGCTCGCCGCGTATCTGACCAAGCGGGCCAAGCTGGGGTAGGGGAGAAGCACCGCGGCACGCGAATCCGAGTTACCGGCAGCGTGTTACGCGGCGGCTTGGTCTTCGTGGCCACTGCGAGACGAACCCAGGAACATCGCTCGGCGCACGACTTCGACCAGCGAAGGCGTCTTGGCTGGGGTCTTCGCTGGAAGCGCCTTCGCGGGAGTCAACTCGGCGATCTTGCGCACGGGCAACTGCATCAACTCGTACTCCGCCTGCAACCAATCATCTCGGTCGTGACCGTGTTCGCGGCCGCGATCGAGATAGATGTGATAGGCTCGGGCAGCGATCTCTTCGTGAGTAGGTCTGACAATTTTCATGGGCACGACTTTGTTTCCCTGTGTCGGGCACCCTGGTGAAACTTGGACGCACGCACGCACCAAACGGATTCTGCAACTTGCACATCATACGCCGGTAAATCCGAAATGCAAAACGCCGGGAAGAAAATCTTCGAAGAGTGGAAGTGTGGAAGAATGTGCGCAACCTATCCACCCACGCATCCATACTTCCAATCTTCCTTTCTCCCTCACGCCATCGGGTTCGCACGTTTCACGAGTTGGATCGGGAAGCCCCACGGGTCTCGCACAATCGCCAGCTCGTCCCCGGCATCGGTCCACGCAATGTCTCCATCGGCAACGCCGCCCGCTTTCTTGAGGCGCGCAACGGTTTCGGCAACGTTTTCAACGGACAGCGCGAGGTGAAACGTTAATGCGCTGTGCGAATGGAAATCGAGGGCCGGCCCTGCCGGGTTGGTATAGACCTCGATCATCGTCTGCCCGGCTTCGAACCCAAGAAAATGGGCGTGTGTAGGCGGACCATGCTTGCGGATGATCTGAAACCCGAGGTTCGCGACGTACCATTGCGCCACGGAGTTCGGTTCTTTGACGTTAAACGCGATGTGTTCAATTTTCATGCCCTGCTTCCTCTTACTCCACGTCGGGAACACTGGGCAAGGGTCGAATGCTTGGAACTCAACGCCTTCTCTGCTATTCTGCCCGTCAACTCGATCATGGCGACCATTTCAATCGGCAAACTCGATCTGGCCTCGAACCTGTTCCTGTCGCCGCTGGCGGGGTACACCAACCTGCCGTTCCGCCTTGTAATCCGCGAAATTGGCGGCGTCGGGCTGTGTACGACCGATCTCGTCAACGCCCGGTCACTCCTCGAAAGGAACCGCAAGTCGCTGAAGTTGATCGAGACCTGCCCGGCCGATCATCCGCTCGCCGTGCAACTGTATGGCTCGGTCGCGGAAGAAATGCGCGATGCCGCTCAGGTGCTCGAAGAGCGCGGCGTCCAAGCTGTGGACGTGAACATGGGATGTCCCGTTCGCAAAGTCATCGCCAGCGGCGGCGGTTCGGCATTGCTCGGAGATCAGGCGAAGGCAATCCGCGTCGTCAAAGGCATGGTCGAGGCGGTCAAGATTCCCGTCACCTGCAAGATGCGCCTGGGTTGGGACGACGCCAATCTCACCGCGCCCGACCTCGCCCGCGCGCTCGAAGACATCGGCGTTGCCGCGATCATCGTCCATGGACGCACCCGGCAACAGGGCTTCGAGGGCCGCGTGAGCCTCGATGGCATCCGGGCGGTCGTGCAGGCAGTGCGACGCGTTCCCGTGGTTGGCAACGGCGACATCACCACCCCGCGCGCCGCCAAGCGGATGTTTGAGGAAACGGGTTGCGCAGCGATCAGCGTCGGACGCGGCGCGTTCTACAACCCGTGGATCTTCCGTCACACCGCGCAGTATCTCGCGACGGGTGAGACGCCCCCCGAGCCGACGTTCGACGAGCGGATCGGCGTGATGCGACGGCATCTGGCGTTGATGGTGGAAGTGTTTGGCGAGAACGTCGGGTGCCGGATGTTCCGCAAGGTGGCGATGGAGTACGCGAGGCGGTTCGGCCCCGTGGCAGAGTTCAACCGCCGCGTCGCTACACTTAGTCGGAGCGAGGAGTTTGATTCCATCGTGGAATCGTACCTCGCATGGCGGGCGCAGTTCATGGATGACAACGGCGTGTTGCGTCCGCAGTACGCGCCCGCGCCGTTGGAGGCGCCGACCACCGAGCGCGCATCCGTAACGGTGCCGGCCGGCCCGAACGAGTTGTGGTAGGGGCGCACGGCTGTGCGCCCCATATGAATGATGCGTTGAATCCATCAGGGCGCACAGCCGTGCGCCCCTACATTCAGCTTTACAGAGAATCGAACAGGACCCACACTCCCACCCCATCCTGTGAACGAGCGGGACCGACAGGAAATCGAGAGCATCCGCGACCAACTGCGCGCCCTGCGACGCGAACAGACCCGCGCCGAGCAAACCATTGATCGGCTCCTGCTCCGCCTCAACCAACTCGAACTCAAAGCCACCGCCACACCGCCCGAGAAGCCAACGAAGCCGATCGTCGAACCCGCTCCGCCGCCGGTACCGCCTCCGCTGCCGCCTCCGACTGAGCCGGTCAAGCCACCCATCGCACCCACACCCGCGCCCGCACCGGTTCTCGAACCCGTCGCGCCACCTCCGTTAGAGGCGCCACCCATTCTGCCACGAGAGGGACCTCCAGAGCCGGCACCGCCACCGCCGCCGCCGCCGAAAGTCTCGTGGGAATTCTACATCGGCAAATACATCCTGCCGGTCGTCGGCATCGGCGTCATGCTGACTGCGCTGGTGTTCTTCGCGTTCTACATCCACGCGCGGTTGCCAAAGGCTGGGAAGGTCGCTCTTCTCTACACCGCGTGCGCAATCGGCATCTGGCTTGGGGCATGGCTCGAGAAGAAGTACGAACAACTCGGACGCTGGATCTTCGCGGGCGGGCTGGCCGGGACGTATTTCGTGACGTACGCACTGCACTACGTCGAGGCGCTCCGGCTTCTGGACAGCGCGTTGGTGTGCGGCATCCTGCTGTTGGGTACCGTCGCGGTGATTGTCGGCATCGCGCAATGGCGGAAGAACCCATGGCTTGCCGGCATGGCGATCCTGCTCGGGTTCTACACGTCGGCCATCACGGACGTGCACACGTTCACGCTGATCTCGAACTGCTTCCTCGCCGCGGGCGCATTGTACCTGATGCTGGGGAGCGGTTGGGCGCCGCTCACGGGGCTGGCGTTGGTCGGCACGTACGGCACGTACGCGATCTGGCTTTTCCGCACCAGCGAGGACACCACCGTCCAGTTCAAGATGTGGTTCGTGCTGTTGTATTGGGCGCTGTTCACGCTGGCGGTGTTCGCGGCGCGACGCAATCTGGTGACGGACATCGCGCGCAACGTGTTCGCCACGCTCAACAACATGCTCGGCTTCGCCTTCCTCACCCACGCGATGCTGCACCACGATCTCGGCGCGCGACACTGGAAGCTGTCGTTCTGGTTCGGCGGCGCGCTGGTCGGGCTGGCGGGCGTCGCGTTGATGCGGTTTCGTGAAACGGCAAAAGAGGCGCCACTCGCTGCCAACGTCACCTTCGCGACCTACCTGGTCACCGGCCTCGCCCTCGTGACGCTCGGCGTCGTCGAGAAATTCACCGGCTTCAAGGGCATCGCCGCGCTCGCGGTCGAGGCTGGCTTGTTGCTCGCCACCGGCCACCTGCTTCGCCAGCCGATCCTCCGCTGCTTCGGCGCGGGCGTACAAGCGTTATGCCTGGTGAAGATATGTTCCGCATTCGACTCCAGCACCCTCTCCGACACGAAGCGCGAGATCGCGACGTGGTTCGCCGTGGTCGCGGCATATGGCAATGCGTTGCTGCAGCAGTGGCACACGCGTCCCGAAAAGGGAGCATTGCGGGATCGAGAAAACGAGCGTGGTCTTGCGCTCCTGCTCGCGGTCCTCGCCAACTTCTCCCTGTTGATCGTGACCTTCGACTTCGTGCGGCCGAACGTGCGACTCACCGCGCTCGCCATCGAGGCGGTGCTGCTGTTGGCCGTGGGACACCGCCTCCGTCAGCCGGTGTTCTACTGGTTCGCGGCGTTGTTCCAGACTCTCGCGGTGCTCGATGTCGTGTGGCACTGCGTCAATCAGCTCCCCAAACAACACGAGCGCGGGGTCGCGACGTGGTTGGCGGTGGCGCTGGGATACGTCGCCATGTGCCTCCAACAATGGCAGACTCGACCCGAGCGTGGTCGGTTGCGCGACGACGTGACCGAGCGTGGCCTCGCCATGTTCCTCGCGGTGATCGCGAACGTCGGCCTGCTCTTCGCGACTTGGGATTTCGCGCCGTTGCCCTGGCGGATCGCGGCGTTCGCAGGCGAAGCGTTCGCGCTGATGGCGATCGGGCATCTCTTGCGGCAACCAATCCATCGCTGGTCCGGCGCGGCGTTTCAAGCGCTGTGTGTGTTGCTGCTGATCTCCGAGTTTCGCACGCCCGACGAGGACCACAAACGCGCCATCGCCACCTGGGTTTCCGTCGCGCTCGGATATGCGCTGGCGCTCATCCAGCATTGGCAGACCCGGCGCGAGAAAGGTCCGCTCTGGGAACGCGCCGACGAACGCGTGCTGGCCGGCGCGCTCGCCACACTCGCCAACGTCGCGTTGCTGATCGCAAACTGGGATCTCGTGCCCGATCAATGGCGCGCAACCGCAGCCGCCCTCGAAGCCGCCGTGATCGCCGGGCTGGCCGGAGGATTGCGCGCGTGGCCGCTCGTCTTGTCGAGCCAAATGCTGCTGCTCACCGCGTACGGGAGTCTGTTCGGCGGGATGCTCGATCATTGGAACCGGCCTGCCCCGTTGCACGTGCCGTGGGTCATTGTGCTCGTGAGCCTGGGTTGCGGGTGGTTCTTCGACCGGGCAACGAAACGCATTCAGGACGACGCAAAACGAACGCCCGCCGCTTTCGGTGTCGTGTGTCATCTCGCGGGCGCCGTGACCGTGGTCCTGCTCAGTCTTGGCCAACGGCTCGACGCCGACTGGCACTTGTGGACAACGATGGTGCTGGCGGTGGCGTGTCTGGCGGTGGTCCGGTTCTGGCCGAATGTCGCCTGGAAATGGCTGGGCTGGATCGTGGCGGCCATCGCATTCGGAGTGTGGCTCTTGCACGAAATGGATGGCGCAATCCACTGGAAGCAAAACATGGTGGTCGCCGCCCATTTTCTCGGCTTGGCGTTGTGGGTTGCCTTCGAGCGACTCGCCCGTGCCGCGTGGGCGGACGAGGATCAATACCGGGAGGTCCGGCAGTTCATCCTGTTCACGTCGCGCGTCGCCATCACCCTGATGCTCCTCGTGTTCCTCTGGCGCTGGGCGAGCCGGGAATACCTCACCGCGGCGTGGGTAATCGGTGGATTCGCACTGTTCGGGTTGGGGTTGCTTTTCAAAGATCGGGGCTACCGGCGCGCTGCGCTCGCCGTGATCGGCTTGAGCCTGCTCCGCGCCGCCGTGTACGACTCGATGCAAATCCAGAAGCCATTGCTGCGCATCCTCTGCTTCTTCGCCATCGGCGCGGTCACGCTGCTGCTGGGGTTGTTCTATGCGAAGCTTGAAAAAGTCGTCCGCTCGTGGGAGGAGGGGGAGAGATGAATTCCAAATCCCAAATCCCAAATCCCAGGAACGCGCAAATGAGCGTAACGGATTACCCAAGCATCAAGGTTCGTAGCGCGTTGACCTGGTTGCTCCGTCGAGTTTTGCATTTCCTTCGGATTTGGAATTTGGGTTTTGGGATTTCGCTTCTCCTTTTCCTTTTCGTCGCGCTCGCGGCCGTCTCCTGCACGCGCGTCCAGGTCGCCGACGCTTTCAAAGGCACGGTCGTGGATGCCGACTCGGGTTCGCCGCTACCGGGCGCGGCGGTGCGGGTCATCGTCATGCGCATGAGCAGTTACGACGGCGCGTCGCAATTCCAGAACTACCTCTACACTGCGGACGAGAACGGCGTGTTCGTGATGCCCGCGCGCAGGAAGATCGTCGAGTCGATCCCCAATCGCATCGAGGAGATTTACTATTACGAGGTGATCCAGATCTCCAAGCCCGGCTACGAGCCGCGTCAGTTCCGCACCGACAGCGAAGGCGGATTATTCTCGGAAAACGCCCAGCGCGACAAGATCGTGGTCCGGTTGAAGAAAATCGAGCCGTCGCCCGGCCCATGACCACCCGCCGGTCTGGGTTCTCGGTTGATCGCTGATGCCCTGCTTCTCACGACTTCTTGCGACTTTGGACGGGGACCACAACCACGGTCACAACCAAGACTCGACAAATGCCATGGTTCTTTCCTACATTCCTCACTCCAAAAGGAAATCACAGATGAAACAAATCAGCTTCGCCCTACTCGGATGCTTGTTACTCGTGTCGGCTTCGATCGCGCAAATGCCCGGCGGCCCGCCTCCCGACCCCTGCGAGGCGCTGGGAAAATTCTTCACCCGCGATGCGGCGTTCACCGCTTCGGCCAAAGTCGTCCAAGTCGGCAAGAAGAAGAGCGACAACCTGACCATGACGCTGTTCTTCGCCGTGTCGGGCGGCAACATGCGCAATGAAATGGACATGACGAAGATGACCGGCGTGCGGGCGAGCGATGTGGAAGGGATAAAACAAATGGGGATGGACAAGATGGTCATTCTCAAGCTGGCCGACAAGCAGGGGGCGTACATCGTGTACCCGAACCTGCAATCCTACTGCGACATGCCCGCACGCACGAAAGGCAATTCCGACGGCACATTGGACAAGACCGAACTGGGCAGTGACACTGTGGAGAACCATGCCTGCAAGAAGTTCAAACTGACTCTTACCAACAAAGACGGCCAGACCGCCGAAGCGCTCGTGTGGGAAGCGACGGACATGAACAACTTCCCGATTCAATATCAAACCGTGGACGATGGCCAGACCACGACGACCACGTTCAGCGACATCAAAATGGGCAAGCCCGATGCCGCGTTGTTTGAACTGCCGGCCACCTACAAGAAATACGGCAGCATGCAGGAAATGATCATGGGCAACATGCAGCGGATGATGCAGCAACCATGAAGGTGCTGGCTTCCGTCTCCTGGATGCCTTCCTCCAACGCGCGCTGACGAACGAAGCCCAACGCGGTGTGAGCTCACTTGGCTTGCAACTGACGGCCGATCGCTTCTTCCCGGCAACTTATTCACACACGGCTTTTCTCTTGCTCATCCCGTTTCACTTCAAGGACTTCGGCCCGCCGATTTGTGAACAAGTTTCCGGAAAAATTTCTTTTTCCTTTTCACGACTCCCGCTACACATGCCACCGTGGTTTGAAGATGTTCTTTGAGTCTGGCGCGGCAGTTCGACATGACGCTGTTCATGCCGAAAAGTGCACGCAAAACCTCAGAAAGGGCGGCATCCCGACCGCAACGGCTCGAGTTGGTACCAAGAACCGTTGCGAGGGAAAGCCAACCTCACCGCAGAGTAAGACGCTGAGGGGCAGCCTTCGTCGAAAGACGAGTAACAGGGCAAGTCCGGGAGCGGAAGGCCCGTGAAAACGGGCTCGGAGCGGTGAGGGGGAAATCCTTCCAGAGGCAAAACCCAGGGGAGCTGCGGATCGTGTGCGGCGCAAGTCGCAGGCGGTTGTCGGACTCTCAGAGGGAGCAAGGCCCAGAAGCCGGATCGGATGCGACTCACCGCGAATTTTTCGTCGGCTTGCGCGTTCGCAAACGGCAGGTGGGCAAAGGTCCACGGCGGGCCGAGAGACACGCCGGGGGCACGGCTCTCGTTCCAAACGCGACAGCGGGCGGGACAAAGTGAGAGGGAAACGCTTCGAAGGGTGAACCCCAGGAGCGGAGGCCCCGAGAAATCGGGGCGCAGGTCGCGGGCGCTTGAACCGTCAGGGACGTTGAAACGTAGAAGACGGAGGGCGCTGGCGGGCACGCCAGCGCGATACGCGCGCGATTGGACACGCTGTAGGGGCGCAGAACCTCACGAAAGTGGCGAGGGCTCGCGAGGGTCGTCGCAGTCGTTCGGGGAGAACTCTGCAGGAGCGCCGAAGCCCAGGAGAGATGGCTGTGGGGTGAGCTCCACGGGCCAACGTCGGAACGGAACACCTCAAAGTGGCACGCTGAATTTTTCGGCGAAACCACACAGAGGGATCGCCCAAGCAATGCGGCGATACGATCCGGCGCCAACTCTGTAAGGCAGGCGAACTCCAGGAGAGGAGGGCGCGTCGGCCGTAATGCCGGCGGGTCAGCTCGAGCGAATCCGACCTCGAAGCGATTCGGGGACGGCGCCGAAAGGCGACAAGCTTTGAAGAGGACAACAGGCTTGAAGACGCTTCAAACCACATTGATTTCGTTGATTGGTGGTTGGAAATCAGAGGTGTCATCAAACGCGTGGCGACAGGGGGTTCGCCGCGCGTTTTGTTTTGCTGCCGGCCCCGGGCCGCTCCTGAGCAGGCGATGACAACGTCACTCTGGAGCCACATCTCTCGCATTGACCCATCTCCCCACCCCGCCCTTACTCTATGTCGCGAATGAGGAAACCTGCCACAAACGACGCATTACGCACCGCCGCAGTCGCAACCGCCGGCGGCAGCCTCGTGCGCGTGATTGCCGGACTGGAAAACGCGTGGTTCGGTGCGCGACTCGTGGGACGGGCGTTCACGGTCTGCGGTCGGGCGAAGGACAACCTCGCGCTGCACCGCGGATTGGCGGAGGCATCCGCCGGGGAAGTCATCGTCGCTCAACTGGTCGGCAAGGGGGAGGGTGGACATTGGGGCGGCTTGATGACGATCGCTGCACAGGTGCGCGGCATCGCCGGGGTCGTCATGGGCGGGACAGTGCGCGACCGGGCCGAGTTTGCGGCGCGCCGATTCCCGGTGTTCCATCGCGGGACGTGTCCGTGTCCTGCCGCGAAGCGTGTGCCGGGAAAGTTGCGCGTGCCGATCCGGCTGGGCGGCGTCGTAATTGAGCACGGAGACCTGGTTGTTGCCGATGATGACGGCATCGTCGTCGTGCCGGAACGGTGGATCAAACGCGTTACGGCGGATACCTTGGCGCTCATTGCACGGGAGAAGGCCATGGCGGAGCGACTGGCGAAGGGGGAAACGAGCATCAAGGTATTGGGGCTCAAGCTTGACGGGCGCAGGTAGAGTGTTCCTTCCATCGCTGCCACCGATTTGCCGCCCTCACTGCAGGAGCTGTTCCCCGAACAGCGACCATGCAAGATCGCGCTTCGGGGAAGCGCTCCTACACATCGACAAGCAGTATGTGGTCACCGCTGCGTGAGTTCGGTTTCACCATTGCGGCCGTTCCAGAGCCAACGCGAGAAGCATGCAAGGATCAAGAGGCACGGGATCCAACCGATCGCCAGCGAAGCCTCTGGTCCAATCCGCGGCTCCAGAAACCGGGCCACCATCATCAATGGGATCATGCACAGCAGCATGATCGGGATTTGGGCGCAGAGCGTCCGCAAACTGTGTCGCGCCTCGTACGCGGCCAGCACGCCCACCATCGGAAAGGTCGCCATGAATCCGCGGAGCTGTTGTTTGACCACGACCAGAAACAGCACCACCGCCAGAATGATCGGAAGTTTGACCCAGATCGGCAGGGAGGTCCGATGGCCCGGCTCGTCTGGATGCCGTGGCAACCGGACAAGCACACCGGCCAGCGCCAGCGCTCCGCCGCACGCGAGAAAAAACGCGAGGTCCGTCCTCGGCACGACTTTCGCGAGTGCCCAGCCGACCAGACAGTAACCGAGCGCGCTGCAGAGAATGGCGAGCACGATGGGCAGGGATTGGCGCTGGTAGAGCAAGCGCACGGTATGCATGAACAACAGAATCAGCGTCAACCCGATCACGCTGGTGGCGTCCACGCGTTGGCCGAGCGCCAGCGTACCCAACGTGAACGGGATCGGAAAGGAAAACGCCAGGGCCTTCCACTTCGGATGATACAGGTATGCCACCGCCGTGACCTGCGCCACAACAAACAACCCCAGCAGAACGTCGTACAGACCCCATGTGCTCATCCGATGGCTCTCATGGCGCGGTTCATGCCCGATGCGTTTACTGTAGCAGCCCCCGATTGGCAATATCCGGCATTGCCGGAATTGACTCGCCTCTGGACGCGTGGTAATCCTGCCCGCGTTCCGCGGAAACCCAACACCATGAAGATCCTCGTCTTCGCCCTGAACGGGGCTTGGTCTGTCTCTGATCCTCGCACCGGAGGCAGAGCGGCATGACCATTTCCAGCAACCCTCTCCGCTTCGCCGCCGATGTGGGCGGGACCTTCACAGACGTCATCGCGCTCGACGACCGCGGTGGCGTGTGGACGCACAAGCTACCTTCCACGCCGCCGAACTTTGAGCAGGCTGTGTTGGACGCAATCGCCCTGATGCTCAAGCAAACGGGACGCTCAGGCGCATCAGTTACCGAGGTCGCCCACGGTACGACCGTCGCCACCAATGCCGTGCTCGAACATCGCGGAGCGCACACAGCGCTTGTCACCACAAAAGGTTTCCGGGACGTTCTCGAGCTCCGTCGTGTCCGCGCGCCGCAGATGTACGACATGTTCTGGGACAAACCCAAACCGCTGATCGAGCGATACCTCCGCTTCGAGATCAATGAGCGCATGTCCGCCAAGGGCGAAGTGCTCCAGCCGGTGGACGAGAAGGAACTCTGGCAACTCAAAGACAAACTCGAAGCTGAGCGGATCGAGTCGGTGGCCGTCTGCTTTCTGCACGCCTATGCCTTCCCGGCTCACGAGAACATCGTCGGCGCATTTCTCCGCAAACATCTGCCGAACGTCCTCGTGTCGTTGTCGAGCGAAGTCCTCCGCATCCGCAAGGAATACGAGCGCACGGCCACCACCGTCGTCAACGCCTACGTCCGCCCGATCATGGGCCGCTACATTGACGCCATGCGCAGCGGGTTGAATTCCCAGCGCGTCACCGCCCCGCTGCTGATCATGCAATCGGCCGGTGGCCTCACGCCCGAAGCCGACGCCGCCGTGCGGCCCGTATTCGTGCTTGAATCCGGTCCCGCCGCCGGCGTGCTTGCCGCCAACTACATCACCAAGCGACTCGGCATTCGCAACATCATCACCCTTGACGTCGGCGGCACGACCGCGAAGGCTTCGCTCATCGAAGACGGACGCGTCGCGTATAGTCCCGAATACGAAGTCGGTGCATCGCTCTCCGCCAGCAACCGTCTGGTGGGGGGCGGTGGCGAACGGATCATCGCGCCCACGATTGACATCGCCGAGGTCGGCGCCGGCGGCGGCAGCGTGGCTTACCTCGACAAAGCCGGTGGCCTGCACGTCGGTCCGCGCAGCGCGGGAGCGTTGCCGGGCCCGGCCTGTTATCAGAAGGGAGGCAAAGAACCGACGTTGACCGATGCCGACGTCGTCCTCGGCTACATCCGCCCCGGCAAGCTCGCCAACGGCGACATCGTGATTGACCTCGAAGCCGCCCGGCGCGTCATCCACGACCACATCGCCAAGCCGCTCGGCATTGATGTCGTGAAAGCCGCCGATGGCATTCATCGCATCGCCAACTCGAACACGCTGCGCGCGCTGCGTGCCGTCTCGACCGAACGCGGACGCGATCCGCGGGAGTTTTGCATGGTGGCGTTCGGCGGCAACGGGCCCGTCCACGCCGCCAACATCGCAGAAGAACTCCGGGTTAAACAAACGCTCGTGCCGCCGTTGCCGGGATTGTTCAGCGCGGTCGGACTTCTGTTCGGCGGCGTCGAGCACCACGATGCGCGCAGTTGCCAGCTCTCGCAACAATCGCTCACCACCGACGCAGTTCAGTCGCTCGTGGACGAGATGCGCGCGGCGATGCTGAAACAGTTCAAGAGCGAGGGCTTCCCGGCTGGTCAGGTTGCATTCACCTGCGACATGGACATTCGTTTTCTCGGCCAGGCATCGGAGATACGCGTCGCGGTCGAGACCGCACGGTTCACGAAGGAACTGCTTCACGCAGTGGAGGAGCAGTTCAAGCTGGAACACGAGCGCCTGTACGGCCATCGGTCCGATCCCGATAACCCGGTCGAGGTCGTTGCGGTCCGTTTGATCGGGCGCGCCGGTGTCCACGAGGGCGAGTCGAAGTTGCAACCCGCGGAGCGCGTGGAGACGAAGGCTGAGTCCAGTCGAAAGGCCTTCTTCGGCGAAAAGTACGGCATGGTGGACACGCCTGTCATCGCTCGAAGCCAGCTCACAAAGGCTACAAGCGGTCCGTTCCTAATTGATGAGTACGACTCGACGACGGTCGTCCCGCCGACCATGCGTGGAAGCCTCGACGAGCAGGGGAATATCGTGTTGGAGGTTAGATGAGGAACATCCTCGTGGTTCCGGCTTCTCGTGGAAGCTCCGTTCGGAGCGACCTGATTATAGAATACCGAAACAGGACGACCATAGCTCCGTCAGGAGCGACCCGAGGTCGTCTATGCCGCTCCTACGGAGCTTTCCACCTCTTTTCTCCCGGCGGCTATAAACATTTCGCTCCTAACGGAGCTGGCATAGTGCGGAAAAAGGCGACTTCTCTTCATCTGTTTGCTTCTTCGTGTTTCGAGATTGTGTCGGATTTCGGATTCCGGATTTCGAATCTATGACCCCCGACCCCATTACGCGCGAGATTGTCCAGAACGCGCTCGCCGCGGCGGCGGATGAAATGTCGCTGGCGCTGTACCGCACCGCGTACTCGACCATCGTACGCGATTGTCTCGATTACTCGACCTCGCTCTGCGACGCGCGCGGGGAAATGATCGCGCAAGGCATCACGATCCCACTGCACATCGGCTCTGTGCCGACGGCGATGGCGGCGTTGCTGGCGAAATTCGGCGACGACGATATCCGCGAGGGCGATGTGTTCGTGATGAACGATCCATTCGACGGCGGGATGCACATCCCGGACATCTTCATCGTCAAACCGATCTTCTGGAAAGGCGAGCGCGTGGCGTTCGCGGTCAGCACCGCTCATCACCTCGACCTCGGTGGGCGACTGCCCGGTAGCTCGGCGTGCGACAACACGGAGATTTTCCAGGATGGTTTCCGAGTGCCGTGGCTCAAGCTCTACGATCGCGGCAAGCCCAACGAGACGTTTTTCACCCTTTTCCGCGCCAATATCCGCGTGCCGCACATGACGGTGGGCGATGTCCGCGCCCAACTTGCCGGCTGTCACATCGGCGAGCGCGCGATCCACGAGTTGATCGAGCGGTACGGAGTTGAGACGTTCCGCGCCTGCGCCGCCGACCTCAACGATTACACCGAACAGCTCGTGCGCGCCGAGATCGCGACATGGCCGAAGGGTAGCTACTCGTTCACCGACTACCTCGACAGCGACGGCTGTGGCGGGCCGCCCGTGAAATTCCACGTCACGCTCACTGTCGAGGGCGACTCGTTGACGGCGGACTTCACCGGCACGTCGCCGCAAATGCGCGGGGCGATGAACTGCACGTTGTCGTTTGCTATCGCCGCCGTCGCGGTCTGCGTGCGTTCCGTCATGCAGGAGAGCGTGCCGAACAACGCCGGCATCTTTCGTCCGCTCAAGGTCATCGCGCCGCCCGGCACCGCCGTCAACGCCGTCATGCCCGCCGCCTCCTCGATGCGCGGCGTGACCGGCTTCCGGCTCGTGGACACGATCTTCGGCGCGCTTGCGCAATTCCTGCCCGACCGGGTGTTCGCCGCAAGCGAAGGCGGCAACACGCTCGTCATCATCGGCGGCAAACGCGCGGACGGCAAACCCTACGTCTATTACGAGTTGATGACCGGCACGTGGGGCGCGCGGCCCGACCGCGACGGCAACGACGGCCTCTGCAACATCGCCAACATCGCCAGCAACATTCCCATCGAGCAGGCCGAGGCCGAGTATCCAATCCGCATCGAGCGGTACGGCTTCGTCCGGGACAGCGGCGGTGCGGGCAAGTTTCGCGGTGGACTGGCGCTCGAACGCGAGTGGCGCTTGCTCGAAGCCGGCGAGGCACATCTGGCGATTCGTTCCGACCGACGCGACCATCCACCGTACGGGTTGCAGGGCGGTGCCCCCGGCACACCGTCGAAGAATATCCTCCATCACGCCAACCGCGACGAGGTGTTGCGCACGATGATTTCCACGCAGTTGAAGTTGGGCGAGAGTATCTACCATCGGATGGCCGGTGGCGGCGGCTACGGCGATCCGTTGACTCGCGATCCCGCCGCCGTCGCCCGCGACGTGAAGAACGAAAAGGTTTCGATCGAGGCGGCGAGGGAACAGTATGGTGTGGTGTTGAATGAGGGGACGCGGGAGGTGGAGGCGGAGGCGACGGAATCGCTTCGCCGATCGCGAAGGAGTGCTTGAAGAAGTGAAGGTCGTGTTCGGTAACGTTTGGAGTACAAGCTTTAGCTTGCGTGAGAGGGACCGTGGGGAAGCAAGCTGAAGCTTGTACTCCAAACCAGAGCTGCCAACGCTCAACTTGAACTCTATGACCAGCGACATGGTGATCATCTCTGGCGGCACGATCGTGGACGGCACGGGCGGCGAACCGTTCCTCGGCGACGTGCTGGTTCGCGGCGGCCGGATCGCGGAGATCGGCGGTGTGAACGCACCTGCAGGCGCAATGGTGATCGATGCGACCGGTCTCGTGGTTGCGCCCGGCTTCATTGATATCCATAGCCATTCCGATTTCACGCTGTTCAACGACCCGCGCGCAATCAGTTCGATCACGCAAGGGGTGACGCTCGAAGTGGTGGGCAACTGCGGGCACGGGTGCGCGCCGATCACCAAGCCCGAGTTATTTCAACACAACATCTACGGCTACGAACCCGGGATGGAAATGCCGTGGCGGTCGGTGGGCGAATATCTCGATGCGCTGCAATCCCGTCAGCCGGCGCTGAATGTGATCGCGCTTGTTCCGAACGGGAACCTGCGCTTGGCGGTGATGGGCCACGTTGAGCGCCCGGCATCCTCGGCTGAACTGCAACAGATGCGTGACTTGCTCGCGCAGGCAATGGAGGAGGGGGCGTGGGGCTACTCGACCGGGTTGGAGTACGGCCCGGAGATTGGCAGCAGCGAGGAGGAGGTCACGGAACTTTGCAGGGTCGCCGCGCGGGCGGGCGGGTTCTACGCGACACATACGCGGAACAGGGTAGGGGAGGCGCGCGAGACGATCGAGGAGGCGATCCATGCAAGCGAACGGGCCGGTGTGCCGCTCCAGATTTCGCACATCTCCAGCGTCTCGCGGCTTGACCCGAACCGCCGTTGGGCGATCGAGCAAGCCATCGAACAGGTGGACCGCGCCCGTGCTAGCGGGATGGATGTGTGTTACGACATGCATACGCGGACCTTCGGCATGACCAACCTGAGCAACGCGCTGCCGGCCTGGGCGTTCGAGGGAACAAAGGCTGACACCGCCGCCCGCTTGCAGAGTCGCTCGGAACGGGAACGGATGAAAAGTCATCGCAGCATCGTTAGTTCGCTCGCGCAGGCGGGATGGGATCGGATGCTGTTGTTCAACTGCCCTTCGCGTCCGGAGCTTTCGCGCAAGAGCATCGCAGAACTCGGCGCGGGGTGGGGGATCGAGCCGTTCGAGACGATCTGCCGGGTGTTGCTGGAGGAGATCGAGAATCTGCACAGTGTGTTGGTGCTCGGGTATGTGTATCCGCCGGAGTTGGTGGAGTTCGCCTATGATCACCCGTGCTGCATGCCGGGATCGGATGCCACGGCACTCGCGCTCGACAAGCCGCTGCGCGGCGCGATGATTCAGGGAGCATTCACGTGGGCGGCGTGGTTCTACCGGCACTTTGTGCGCGACACGAAGCGATTCACGATGCAGGAGGCGGTGAGGAGATTGACAGGTTTGCCCGCTCAGCGGCTCGGGTTGAAAGATCGCGGGACATTGCGTGCGGGAGCGTGGGCGGACATTGCGATGTTTGATTCGGCCACGTTCGTGGAGCGCGGTACCGACTTTGAACCCGGGCAAATCGCCGTGGGAATGAAGCATGTGTTGGTGAATGGCGAGTTTGTTGTGCGAGATGGTCGGATCACGGAAACGCGAAGCGGGCGGGTGTTACGACACCTCCACTGACCTGTTCTGCCAGCCTCTCATTAACACCTCGGTTTGGTGTGGTGCGCGCGCGAAGGGTATCAATCGAACCGCTTCAGCGGTTTGAGTGGATCTGCGAAACCGCTGATGCGGTTAACAACCAATCTGCGTCCCATGGCCACCTCGCTAAAGCGAGGTGTTAATCAGAGTCCTTGACACCACCTTTCCGCGTGACAAACCGGCGCCATCCTGCAAACAATTGCCGCTCACAACAACAGGAACAGCATGAAATTCGGAGCTACTCAATTCTCATTCGACCAACCCAATGTCCCGCGCGTGTTCGAGATCGCGCGCGAAGTCGGATTCAACGCCATCGAGCTCGTACCGTCTCTCGACAAGAACGCTTCTTGCCCGCTCACCAACGTAAAGTCCAAGGCGCTGGCGATTCGCAAGGCCGCCGACAAAAATGGCATCGCGCTCGAGAGCCTGCTCGGATCGTTCTGGGACAACACCCTTTGCGACCCGCGCCCGGGCCGACTCGAAAAGTGCATCGAGAACGCGAAGCTCACCATCGAGATGGCGAACCTGCTCGGCGCGAGCGACCTGCTCGTGATCCCCGGCGTTGTCGAAGTACCCTGGAACAAAGAGTATCCTGCCGTACCCTACGAGCAGTGTTGGAAAGTGGCGACCGAGAGCATTAAGAAACTCATCCCTCACGCCAGGAAACACAAAGTCCACCTCGCGCTGGAGAACGTCTGGAACGGCTTCCTGTATTCGCCGCTGGAGATGCGCGAGTTCGTGGACCAGTTCAAGAGCGAATGGGTCGGCGTCTATTTCGACACCGGCAACCATCATTTCATGAGTCAGCCCGACGACTGGATTCGCACGCTCGGCAAACGCATCCGCCGCATTCACGTCAAGGACTACAACCGCGCGAAGTCCGGCCTCGAAGGCTTCTGCGAAATTCTGGCCGGCACGGTCAATTTCCCGAAAGTCCGCGCCGCGCTCCGCGACATCAAGTACGACCGCACCCTCATCGCCGAAGTGGGAAAGAAGAACGCTGAGGAATTGAGCGTGGTGTGTGAGAGTTTGAAGAAGATCGAAGCGATGTGAGGGCGGGATCGGTAACTGGTAATTGGTAATTGGTGAGCGGTGAAAGACCTCCGCATCGCCGCGGTCCAGATGAACGCACTGCTCGGCAGGCGCGGGCAGAACCTCGCTGTTCATCGCCGCTACATCGAACGCGCCGCGCGTGCCAAGGCCGATCTCGTCTGCTTCCCGGAGTTGAGCGTGAGCGGCCACTTTTGCCACAACGATTCGTGGAAGGAATCCGAGCCGCTTGAGGGTCCAAGCGTTATCGCCCTCACGAAGTGGGCGCGCGAGTTCAACATCCTCGTCTCCGCCGGGATTGCCGAACGCGTCGGCAGTGTGGCGTACAACGCGCAAGTCATCCTCGGCCCGAACGGCGTGATCGGCAGGCAGCACAAACTTCATCCTTCCCGGGACGAATATTTCTACTATCGCGGCGGCTCGGAGATTTCCATCATTGATATCGGCAAGGCAAAGCTCGGCATCAGCATCTGCTACGACATCATGCAACCGGAGATCACCCGCATCATGGCGCTTTGGGGCGCCGAGGTGATTCTGTTCCCGCACGCGGCACGCTGCGGTACGTGGAAGGAAGCGCGAAAACGACAGACCCAGTATATCCGCCAGAACCGTGAGTGGGTGAAACTGGTGGTAGCATGCCGGTGTTACGACAGCGTGGCGTTCGGCGTCTATAACAACCAGAGCGGAAACGCCGCGCCTTATCGAACGGAGCCGGTAGTGGTTCACGCGGGCGGTATTGCGATGTTCAATCCGGAGGGCAAACTGATTGCGGAGGGTAAGGTGCGACGGATCGGAGCGGAGGAGATGGTGGTTGCCACCTTCAAAGCGGCAGATCGCGAGAAACTGTTCCCGAGTGCGAAACTCCAACAGCGTCGCGCCGAATTGTTCAAGCCGCTGACTATGTAGAGTTCACGCTCCAGACTGTCATGCCATCCTGACCGCAGACAAACTGAAGCTCGAACTCCGAACGTGAGAGGGTCGCAAGCTTTCGTTGAGAGTACACGCTTTAGCGTTCGGGTGCCGCAGGATCACGCTGAACAGTGAACTCGGAACAACCCCACTTATGAAAACCAAGTCAAGCAAGCCGGTTCTCTACCAGAATTGCCGCCTTGCGTTCCCGGACTGCCTTCTCGAAGGATCGCTTCTGACCCACAACGGGTGCATCGCGGCAATCTGGGTCGCAGAGCCGCCGGGGCATCTGCCGAAGGGCACGAAAACCGTGGAGTGCCACGGACTCATCCTCGCGCCGGGGCTGGTGGACATCCACAATCACGGCGCGCTTACACACGATTTCGTCGGCGCGAATGCCGAAGGCAACAACGTGGCGTTGCGATTCCATTGCGAGAACGGCGTCACTTCGATGCTCCCGACGGTGATGACCGAAACGCACGAGCAGATGTCGAAGGCGCTCAAGCTACTCGGCGATCAGCATGCCGCAGGAGAGTTGTATCCAAACTTTCTCGGGATTCACGTCGAAGGGCCGTATTTCCATCCCGAGAAACGTGGTGCCCACAAGCTCGAGTGCATGCGCGACCCTGTCCGCTCCGAGTACGAGAAGTTCTGGAAGCTCTCCCGGGGATTGATCCGCATCTTCACCCACGCGCCGGAACGGAAGGGCTCGCTCGAGTTCTGTCGCTTCTTCCACGCACGCGGTTGCATGCCGACCATGGGACATACCAAGGCGACGATGCTGGAGATTCGACGCGCCGCAGCAAATGGAGCGCGACATTTCGTCCACGCGAACAACGCGATGGACTGGCCGTTGCGCCGCACGACCGACCGGGGCTGGTACGGCACGGAAATGATGGGCATGGGAACGATGCTCTCGCACTCGGCGTTCACAAGCGAGATCATCTCCGACGGTTATCGCGTTCCCGTCGAAATGATCCGCGTCATCCTCGCTGCAAAAGGCACTGATTCGATCGCCATCGTGAGCGACGCCTGTCCGGCTGTGGGCTGTCCACCCGGCGAGTATGTGCAGGGCGGATTGAAAATCATCATGAAAGAGAACCGGCTCGTCATTTCCGGTGGCGGCTCGATTGACGGCGTCCCGCCACTGGGCGGCAGCGGCACGCCACAATTGGCGATGATCAAGAACTACCTGGGTTGGGGGTTTGACCTGACCACGCCGCTCAAGATGAGCACGGTCGTTCCCGCGCGAATCATCGGCGAGAGCAGGAAGGGATTACTCCGGGTAGGAAATGACGCCGATCTGATTTTGCTGGACGACAAGGTGAATCTGCACGCAATGATCATCGGCGGGAAGACGGTTTTTCGGTCGAAACCAATGTCGTAGGGGCGCACAGCCGTGCGCCCCTACAGGCTTGCATTCCCCGCCGGTCTTCCTTAATCCTCAACCATGCTTCGTGAGTATCTGCCAATCTTGATTCTGTTCATTGTTGCTGTTGGGTTCTGCGCGGTCACTTTGATCGCGTCGCAATTCTTCGGCAAGCGCGGCACGAGCAACCCCAGCAAGGATTCGCCCTACGAATGCGGCGTCGAATCGAAGCCGGGGGTGCATCCGCGATTTTACGTCAAATTCTATCGCGTGGCGATGCTGTTCATCCTCTTCGATATCGAAGTCGTGTTCCTGTACCCGTGGGCGGTGGTGTATCGCGACATGCTCAAGACGCACGGCATCTTGATCCTCGGCTCAATGGTGAGCTTCCTCGTGATCCTTTTTGTCGGCTACATCTACGCACTCAAGAAGGGTGCGCTGGATTGGGAACGTTGATCCTGAATGGCTGTTCCAGATTCGGTCAGAATGCTTCACGATCGTGAAGTATTCTGACCGTCTCTCGCAGTCATGCCGGCAACACCTGCGGCTTGATCGTGCGGCAACCGAGTTTCGCCAACTCCCCCCGCAGTTTCTCAAACATCTTCTCATCCCGGTAGGTGCCGATGATCGCGCCGCCGCTGCCGGCAAACTTGGCGCTCGCACCGCAACTCCTCGCTGCCTCGACCATCTGCACCTGGCCGGGGGGGAGATTGTAGATGCTGCGACGCGTATTGAAGTTCTCGTCCAACAACTTTGCGAGCCGGTCGTGGTTGTGTTTGAGCAAAGCTTCGCGGGCGTCGGCGGCAAGCTGAGCGAACCTCCTCATCGCATCCACGACGTTCTGGTCGCCGCGATTGAACCGTCCCCGGATATCGTTGTGAAACACCTCGGTCGGCTCGCTCAGGCCGTCATGGTAGCTGACATAGACTGGAGGCAACAACGCTGGATCGAGCGGCTCGTAGTGATAACAGCGCAAGCCGTGGATCAACTGCTCTCGCTCCTTGGCAAAGTCCATGAAGACCATTCCTTCGAACACCTGGATGACGCGATCCTGCAATCCCGCCGCGATACCGAGCTCGTCGTTTTCGATCGCCAACACGAAACTCGGTTGCACCTGCCGGGGAATCTCGACGCCGTAGAATTCCATCAAGCACCGCAGCGTGGCGACGATGATCGCGCTCGAACCGGCCATCCCGACCTGACGCGGGATGTTCGTCTCGTAACGGACTGAGAAATTGCGCGTGTGAAGCGGGATGCCCTGTTTCTGGCAGTACTCCACGAACCGCTTGATGGTCGCCTTGATCAACCGGATTCCGCCGTAGTACCCATGCAGTTTCACGTCCTTCGCGAGGTCCTGCACGGAACTGAAGCTCGCCCGGTCATCGGCCGAGAGCACAATGTCGAGCGTGTCCCATTCGTACATGACGACCTCCGCGCGGAAGTTACGGACGATGATCGAGATCGTCTTGCCATTGTACCCGTCGGATGGATTACCGATCAGTCCAGCGCGGGCATAAGCGCGTTTCCGGATCAGGAGCATCGTGTTTGGCTACTCGGAAAGCAGCGTCTTGATGTGGGCGCGCAGGGGCTTCCCGTGCTTCTCGTCCGCGAGTGCGAACTCCACGAAGGCGCGGAAGTACGAGTCGAAGTTGCCGATGTCGAACCGCCGCTCGTTGGCGCGCAACCGCAGCCCGTACACCTTGCCGCCGTCCTTCAACACCAGGCGAATGGCATCGGTGAGTTGAATCTCGCCGCCCTTGCCGGGCTTGGTCTGGGCTATCGCTTCGAGGATCGCGGGCGCGAAAACGTACCGGGCAGCGATGGCGAGATTGCTCGGCGCTTCGCGCACGCTCGGCTTTTCAATGAGGTCCTCGACTTCGAACACCTCGCCGTCGCCGCACCGCGAGGGTGAGATCAGCGCGACGCTGGCGG
>CAZOTB010000033.1:42691-47316 GCA_964582645.1 uncultured Verrucomicrobiota bacterium
AATGCGTGACCTCCTCGCGCGGTACTTCTTCGAACGCGATCACCGCGGCGGCGTTCTTCTCGGCAAAACACTGCGTCATGCGCCGGACGATGTCGCTCTTGGCGTGCATGCCGATGATGGAATCGCCAAGGGCTACTACAAACGGTTCGTTACCTACGAACGGGCGCGCGCACAGCACGGCGTGCCCAAGCCCGAGTTGCTGGCGCTGTCGTGTGTAGAAGTACTGCACATCGGCGCGCTCGAACTCCAGTTCCTCCAGCAGTTCCTCCTTGCCGGTCTCGCGCAGATTCTGGATCAACTCTGCGTTGAAATCGAAATGGTTCTCGATGGAACTTTTGCCGGACCCGGTGATGAACAGCAACCGTTTCATCCCCGAGCGCGCGAGTTCCTCGACCACGTACTGCACCACCGGCTTGCGTCCGACCGGGAGCATCTCCTTTGGCTGGGACTTCGTGGATGGCAGCAGGCGGGTGCCGAGTCCTGCCACGGGGACGACCGCGATGGTAATCATGAGAAGTAAGGGATGAGGGATGAGGGATGAGGGATGAAGATGGAATAATCCATTACTTATGCTTTGCGTTCTTGGCCGTGGTGACGAAGATGGCAAGGAGTTCGTTGGCTTCCTTGTGAAGTGCATCCAGCCGCTGCTTTGGAAAGACCGCTGCGACTTCCAGCAGTTCCAGCCAATACTGAGTTTCCTCGAGTTCCTGGAGAGCGCCTTCGATCTTGCTGACAAAGTCAGCATTGGACTTGGCCCGGAAAGCCTCCCGGTAATGTGCGCCGACCGACATTCCTGCCCCGAGCAACTGCTTACCGATCATCCGCGCGATATCGGTGTGAGGGAGCCCCGCAACGAGCCGAATAACTCGCAAGGCAAATTCTCTCATCCTCAATCTTAAGTCCTGCCTTCCATCCATTTTCATCCCTCATCCCTCATCCCCCATCCCTCATCCCTTGTATCTCAGGAGTCGCATCGAGTTCAAGATCACCACCACGGAACTCACCTGGTGCGCGATGGCGCCGCCGATCAGGCCGAGGTCACCGTGCGAAGCCAGCGTGATCATCGCCACGTTATAGACGACCGCGAAGGCGAGCCCCTGCTTGATGATCGCAATCGTCTTCCGGGCGAGCCCGACCGAAAACGCCACCTTCGACAGATCGTCCGCCATCAACGCGATGTGCGCCGCCTCGTTCGCCACGTCGGTGCCGGTCACGCCCATCGCCACGCCGACGTCCGCCGTGGCCAAGGCCGGGGCATCGTTCACGCCATCGCCGACCATCGCCACTTTCTGTCCGTTGGCGCGGTACCCTTCGATCCGGGCCGCTTTCTGTTCGGGCAACACCTCCGCGGCGACATCCTGGATGCCGACTTTGCCGGCGATGTTCATCGCGACACGCTGGTTGTCACCGCTGAGCATCACGACTTTTTCGATGCCGAGTTTCCTGAGCGAGGCGACGGCGTGATCGGCTTTGTCGCGCAGTTGGTCGGTAACGCAGATCGTGCCGCACGTGGTGTCATCGTGCGTGACCATCAGCGTGGTATGTCCCAATTCCTGATGCTGCTCGACGTGCTGCTGCATTTTCTCAGGAATCGTCACCTTCTGATCGTGCATCAACGCGCCGTGTCCGACAAGAATCCTTTGGCCGTTGTGATGCGCTTCGACACCCCGCCCGGCATGCGAGCGGAACTCCGTCGGCGAGGTCACATCCAGCTTGAGGGCGTCGGCCTTGCGCATGATGGCGTCGGCGACGGGATGCTCGCTCATCTTTTCCGCGACGGCGGCCAAACCAACAATCTCGGCCTCGTTGTGTTCGTCGAACGAGTGGACGTGAGTGACCTCGTGCCTGCCCGTGGTGAGCGTGCCGGTCTTGTCGAACACGACCACGTTCAGCTTTGCGGCTGCTTCAAGATATTGGCCGCCTTTGATCAGAATGCCATCCCGGGCCGCGCGTGCGATGCCGGCCACCACGGCGGTAGGCGTCGCCAGCACCAACGCGCAGGGGCAGGCGACGATCAGCACCGTGATTGCGCGATGAAGATCTTGAGAAAACAGAAACGTCAGTGCCGATAGTGTCAGCATCAGTGGCACGACCCATTTTGCATAGCGATCGCACACGCGTTGGATGGGTGCCTTCTTCTCCTGCGCCGCAGTCACGAGCTTGGTGATCCGCGACAGAGCGGAGTCCTCGCCGACTGCGGTTGCCTCAACGATCAGCGCGCCAATCTCGTTGATGGTGGCGCTGAATACTTCGTCGCCGACCTTCTTCTCGGCCGGCATGGACTCGCCGGTAATGGCGGATTGATTCACAAGGCTCGTGCCGGTGCGCACGACGCCGTCCACGGGAATCTTCTCGCCCGGCTTCACGAGACAGAGATCCCCGCGCTTGACGTCCGCGATCGGAATCTCCACTTGCGCGTTGCCGCGCACGACGCGCGCCTTCTGCGGAGCCAGTGCGAGGAGGCCGCCGATGCTGCGCCGGGCGCGATCCACGGTGTACTTCTCGAGGTGTTCGCCGAGCAACATGATGAATGCGACTTCGCCCGCCGCGACGAGATGTCCGAACTGGCCGGTCTTCATTCCCTCGACGATGGCGGCCGCCGCCGCGCCGATGATACCGATCATGACGAGAACGTCGGCGTCAAGATTTCGATTCCAGAGTGAACGCAGGGCGCGGGTGAAGATGGGATACGATGCAATGGTGGTGGCGACGGCCACCATGCCCGTGGAAACAAATTCCGGAACGAGATGCGCATAACCCACCAGCCAGCCCACGGCGAGCAACAGACCGATGCCGAAGGTGTGGGTCAAGCCGCTCTGCCACCAATGTCGGGTCTGTCCGTCGCTGGCGGGCGAAGCGACCTTGTAGCCAGCGCGCTCGATCGCTGTCTTGAGTTTGTCGGGGCCGAGCTTGCCTTCGTCGTAGGTGACGGAGGCTTTGGAGGTGCCGAAGTTTACGGTCGCCTCCGAGACGCCGTCACAGTTCTTGAGCGCGCGCTCGACGTTGCTGGCGCAGGCCGCGCAACTCATTCCTTCGATGACCAAAGTCTCAGTCTTCATCCGCGTCGAGCGTATCGCAGAACCGGCCTCGATGCAATGGGCGGCGGCGTTCCGATGCGGATGCCGCACGCCAGACGCTTGCGATCAGGGGATCGGATCCCAGGGCGTGCGGCTGATTTCCTTGATGTTGAAGCCGTGATCGAGGGCGTCCGCCGTCATGCGGATGCTGTCCTCCACCATGCCCATCGCGAACGCAATCTGGTTTATGGGAACCGTCTCGGTGTGAAAACGGCCGGCGACGCGCAGACAGTCTGCAGCGACCTGCGTGTCCGAGCCGAGCCAGTACAGGTATGCCATTTCCTCGAGCCGCCGGGCGTACAGGCGCCGCAGTTCGACAGTGAACAATCGGGCCGCCGCCTCGCGCACGATGCGTTCCTCGGCCTCATCGTCGCCGCGCGGGGCGGCCTGGCGCAGTTGTTGGGCGAACGGGAGAACATCCTCCGGGTTGAGCAACCAACCTCGAAATTCAGGCTCGTCCAACAGTGATTCGGACAGATCAAGGTCGTCGTCGTCGTGGTTGAGTTGCTTCGCGTCGAGGAACTGGTAACACAGCGGCGCATCATATTGTCGCGCCGGCGGGCCGAGCGGCGCGAGCCAGGAATGACATCCCATCGGCAACGGGAAATGACTGCCCCGGTTCTTTTGCTTCGCCTCGTGAGTAAGCCAGTGACAATAGGCGGGGTCAGCCTCCTCGATCAACATTCCGTCCCGCATCCGGCTGCAAACCTTGTCCATGTCCTTGGCAATCGCCTTTGGGTTTCCCACCTTGCCGACGCAGTCCTTGAGTCCGACGATGTCGTTGACGCAGACATCCACGATGGCGGCCTGACCGTCCGGCAGGGCGCATTCGAAGAAGATCATACGGCTGCCGATGCCATCCATGTTGCTGAGCAGGACGCGGCGAATGGTCCAGCGCTCCGGTGTCCGCAGCGGCTCGACGTCACTTCGCTGAACGCCGCGCGAGCGAAGCTGGTCCACCGCCGCGCGCGCGACCTGGCCGGTGGCAAGGTCGGGGGGACTCTCCGCCACGCGCTCGAGAATCCGAAGCGCGTGGGGATGCTCCATGTCCGTCAACGCTGCGATGGCGCTCGTGACAACCTGCGCATCCGGTAGTTGAGCGAGATGCTCGAGCACCGGCAGCGTTTGTGCCCCGTGCTGCCTGGCCATGTAGGTGAGGAGCAGCTTGGAAAGGACAGGCGGCACCGTCGTGACGAATGCGGCGATTCCTTCGAGAGCGGCCTCGCGGCCTGTTCCCTCCAGCATCGCGATGAACCCGTCGAGGTCCTTTCGGATTTCCTCGGGCAACGGTCCGTTCAGCAGCGCGGGATCAATGGCCTGATCGAGGTCTTCGAGCACGCCGAAATCGAGCAGGCCAATCTCGGCGATTTTGCGCGCCTGGGAGGAGGCTTTGGGGTCTTTGGCGATCGCTTCCAGCGGCTTGATCAGGCGCGGGTCGCCCAGCACCTGGATCAACATGGCCAGCCGCAGGCCTTCTTCCTCGGTGCGGGCGTGCTGGATGCGGGCGACGAGTGAAAAGACATACGCCTCGCCCATCTCGATCAACGG
>CAZOTB010000034.1:0-45679 GCA_964582645.1 uncultured Verrucomicrobiota bacterium
CGGGCGGGCGCGGATTACATCGTGGTGGGCCGGCCGATCACCGCCGCGGCCAACCCGCGCGAGGCGGCGCTGGCCATTCGCGGCGAGTTGCAGTGACCGCGGCTCAACCCTTGCCGCGCGCCTTGATGAACTGGATGTCCTTCTGGACTGCATCGAGTCGTTGGGTGACGTCATCGAGTTTCTTCGACATGTCATCCAGCTTCTTCGTGATCTCCTCCAGTTTCTGGGCGGTGGTATCGTCGGACTTCCCCGCCTGTTGGGCGTGGACGACGAGCGTGCCGAGATAGATTGCCGCGCCGGCCAGCGCGGCGACTGCGGTCCATTTCCATGTTTGGTTCATACTGTGTTGCTCCTCTCGATCAATGACTGTTCCAACGTGCTTGCTTCGACGCGATGCCGAAAGAGTTGTTCATCGTTTACCGTTGCCACGGGGATGTCGTTCTTGTAGCGCTCGTACAACGCTTCCGAAGTCGTGATGTCCACTTCCCGGAGACGAAACGGACGGCGCCGTTGGACCTCCTGGAGTACGCGTTTCGCTTTCAGGCACAAGCTGCAATTTTCCTTCGTGTACAGGGTTATTTCTAGCATCCGAAGTGCCACCAACCCTCTCAGTTTGGCTGCCGCAGCCAGATCAGAACGTAAGGATTCCCGAAGATCAGAACGATGTCGTGAAGCAAGTGATCCATGGATGGTCAGGGTTTTGCCGCGATGCGGCGTTCCATCTGCTTGAGTGGCTCGCGCCAGCCGAGATGGCAACCGTAGGCAATCCGGTTTGCCTCCGACGGCCCCCATGTCCCCGGCGCGTAGGACGCGACCGAGGGCTTTTGCTCGGCGCGCCAGCCATCGAGGATCGAGGTCACGAAGCGCCACGCGTATTCGACCTCGTCGGATCGCGTGAACAATGTCGAGTCGCCACGCAATGCGTCGAGCAACAGTCGCTCATACGCTTCGGGGCTCGCCTTGTCGAAAGCGTGTCCGTACAGAAAGTCCATGCTCACGGTCTGCAACTGCATCTCCATACCGGGCATCTTGCAGGCGAACGAAAGCGAGATGCCTTCGTCGGGTTGGATGCGAAAGATCAACGCGTTGGGCTTGGCCTGGGTCAGGTCGCAACGGTCGGCGTCGCCGGCGGTGAACAGGTGCAGTGGGGGCCGCTTGAATTGCACGGCGATCTCGGTCACGCGTTTCTGCAGCCGTTTCCCGGTGCGCAACAGGAATGGCACCCCCGCCCAGCGCCAGTTTTCGATCTGCAGCCGCATCGCCACGTAACTCTCGGTCACCGAGTTGGGATTGACCCCTTCCTCTGCGCGGTAGGCCTTCACCGGTTGCCCGTCCACGGTACCGCTTGCATACTGCGCGCGGACGACGTGCTCGGCGACCTCGCTCACGCTGAAGGTCGGCACCGAACTGAGCACCTTCACCTTCTCATCGCGCACCGATTTGGCTTCGAGCGACGACGGCGGCTCCATCGCAACGAGACACAATAGTTGCAGCGCGTGATTCTGGATGATGTCGCGAATCGCTCCCGCAGTGTCGTAGTACGCGCCGCGTCGTCCTTCCATCCCCAGTGTCTCGGCCACGGTGATCTGGACGTGTTCGACGTAATGATGCGAGAACAACGGCTCAAAGATTTCGTTGCCGAACCGGAACGACAGGATGTTCTGCACCGTCTCCTTGCCGAGATAATGGTCAATGCGGAACACCTGACTCTCGTCGAGGATCTCCAGTACGTCACGGTTCAGCGCGCGCGCGCTTTCGAGATCGTGGCCGAACGGTTTCTCAATCACAACACGCGTCCACGGTGCCGTGCCCGGCTTGCGCAGCAGCCCGGCATCGCGCAACCCACGAATGATCGGCAGAAAATACTCGGGTGAGACCGCAAGATAGTAGAGTCGGTTGACGGGGGATCCCAATGCCTTCTCGCGTTGCTCGATTCGTGCGGCGAGGCGACGATAGCCGGCAAGATCGTCGAAGCTGCTGACGTGATAGCTGATCCGCTTCGCGACCTCGTCCCACTTCTCACGCGTGGGCTTCTGGCGGGAGTTTGCCACCACGCCGTCCCACATCTCCTGTCGGAACTGCTCGTCGCTCTTCTCCCGACGGGCGAAGCCGATAATCTCGATGTTGCCGGGGGTGTATCCATCATTGCGAAGATTGAACAACGCAGGCACAAGCTTGCGCTTCGTCAGGTCGCCCGAAGCGCCGAAGATCACGATGGAACAGGGTTTCGATTCGATGTCCATGGCGGGCAAGGCTAGAAGCTCTGCTCCTTTCCCGGGAAAATGCCCTTCTCCACCTCGTCCTTGTAAGCCGCAAAGGCCTCCTTCATCTCGTCGGCGAGGTTGGCGTATCGCTTGGCCGCCCTGGGCGCGAGCCAGCCGACCATGCCCAGCATGTCATGCACGACCAGCACCTGTCCGTCGCAATGCGGCCCGGCGCCGATGCCGATGGTGGGAATCGCAATCTCCTCGCTGATGCGTTGTCCCAAGTGCGCGGGGACGTATTCGAGCACCACGGCAAACGCGCCCGCTTCCTGCAACGCGCGCGCATCCTCGATCAGCCGTTGCGCGTCCGCGTCGGAGCGACCCTGTACTTTGTACCCGCCGAGCGCGTGGACGTGCTGCGGCGTGAGCCCGATGTGGCCGAGCACGGGAATTCCGGCTTCGACGAGCGCCCGGACCTTCTCCGTGACGGTGGTGCCGCCTTCGAGTTTTACCGCGTCGGCGCCGCCTTCCTGAATGAACCGGCCCGCGTTCAACAGCGCCTGCTCCGTCGTGACCTGGTACGTGAGGAACGGCATGTCGCCCACGATCAGCGCGTTCGGTTGCGCGCGTGACACCGCTTTAAGATGATGGAGCATGTCCTCCATCGTGACCGGGATAGTGCTCTTGTGACCAAGCACCGTTGTGCCCACAGAATCGCCGACGAGGATCACATGAATCCCCACCTCATCCATCAACTTCGCAGTGATGAAATCGTACGCCGTCAACGCGGCGATCTTCGCCTTCCCCTTCATCGCGCGAAGGGTCGCGGTGGTGATTTTCTTGCTCACGGGCCGCAGCTTAACAGGGACGATGGTTGGCGCAAGCTTGAGTTGGCGTGGGATAAGAACGCGTGCGCTCTGCTGCAAACGAAGACGCATTTTCCCTATTCCCTTTGCCGGGTGCTTCGTTTATCAACACGCAATGGCTTCGACCGCGGTTCGATTTGGCATCATCGGTGTGGGCGGCTTTGCCCACCATCATTTGGAGGCGCTGCTTCGACTCGAGAAGGATGGGCTCGTCTCGATCCAGGCTGTGGCTGATCCGAGCGACGAACTCGTGCGTACGAGTTTCACCACACGTGGCCGCTCGGTGCGCCCGGCGTTTGTTGACTACCGCCAGATGCTTGCGTCGGCCAAGCTGGACGCCGTGTGCATTGCCACGCCCCTGCATCTGCACTGCGAGATGGCGGTGGCCGCGTTGCGGAGCGGCTGCGCGGTGTTTATGGAGAAGCCACCTGTCGTCTCGCTCGATCAATGGAACGAAGTCATGAAGGCGATCCGCGACACCGGACTGCCGTGCGGGATCGACTTCCAGATGATGAGCGGACAGATCGTCGCCGATTTCAAGCGGTGGATCGTGGACGGCAGGTTGGGAGACATCAAGAGCGTCGTCGCGTTCAGTCACCAGCGACGTTACGACGCCTACTACGAGCGGGCGCGATGGGCCGGGAAGATTTCGCTCGATGGCCGCCCCGTCCGCGATGGGTCGGTCAACAACCCCATGGCGCACCAGCTCAATCTCGCGCTCCATCTCGCCAGCCGCTCGCCGTTTGAGTGGGCCCAGCCGAAGGCGGTCCGCGCCGAACTTTATCGTGCCCATCCCATCGAAACCGAAGACACGACCTGTTCCGAGATCGCGACGAGCGATGGGCCGACGATCTATTTCTACACCACGCTCTGCTCGAAGCATTACGCCAACAGGACCGCGTGGCGGGTCTTCGGCACCGAGGCGCAGGCGGAGTGGGAGGACAATACGTTGCGTCTGCTGCGAAATGGCAGAGTGCTCGACACGATCACTTTCGGGGACGAACACTACGGCAGCGTGTCCGCCATGGTCGAAAACATGGCGTTGTTCCTCCGCGGCAAGGCCGACCGACTCCTCTGCCCGTTTCAGAAGACGCGCGCATTCGTCGCGGCCGTTGAGGGAATGTTCCAATCCTCGCGCGTCGTCCACCCGGTGCCGTCCGAGTTCGTGAGACGATTCCCGATTGAAGACAGCACGGCGACGGAGATCACGGAGATTGACGAGCACCTGCAAGCGGCGGCGCAGAAGCAGGCGCTGCTGTCGGACTTGAAAGTACCGTGGGCGGTGCCGACCACGCCATTCACGCTGCCGGCGGCATGAATGTGGAACACTCGACTCGTCGCCCGCTCCTCGAGTGGCTGCTGCAGCGTTTTCCCGAAACGCCGCGCAAGCGAGCCAAACAATGGATCGCCGCGGGACGCGTCCGCGTAGCCGGCAAGGTGATCCGCAAACCGCATGAATTGTTCGACGACCCGGGCAGCTCGCTCGAAATGGTCGGCGACAAAGCTGTGGCGCTCGAATGCGACCCCGAGTGGCAGATTCATCCACAACTCAGCCTGCTTTACCTCGATTCGTCGCTCGCGGTCGTGAACAAGGCCGCCGGGCTGCTGTCCATGCCGCCACCTCACCCAAAACGCACTGCGCTCGGCCTGCTTGCCGAGTTTCTCTCGGGCAGGTTGCGCATGAGCGGATGCACCTTGCCGGCGCCGCTACGGAATCTTCGCCCGCACCGTGTCCACCGGCTCGACCAGTTCACCAGCGGCGCGCTTTGTTTCGCGCTGAACGCAAAAGCGCGCGCAAACTTGATCGAGCAATTCTCCGCGCACACCGTCGGACGCGAATACATCGCCTACGTGGACGGTCGTCCCAAAGCGGAGCACGGCACCTGGAGGCACTGGCTGCAATTAAGCCCGGAGGGACTACGGCAATTCGTGGTGCCAAAGAAGCAAGACGAGGAAACCGTGCAAGCGATCACGCATTTCCAGGTCGAGGGCACGTTCGTCGTCCGCCGCACAGAACGGGTAATCACGAAACTGCGGCTGCGGCTCGAGACGGGACGCAAGCATCAGATTCGCGCCCAGGCTGCGCATGAGGGCGTGCCGTTGATCGGCGACCGCGTGTATCATCCGCGCCCGGGTTCGTTCGCGTTCCCGCGGCAGGCATTGCACGCCGAGGTGCTCACGCTGGATCACCCCGACAAACCCGGCAAACGGATGACGTGGCGCGCGCCCCTGCCAGGAGACCTTCAGCAACTGGAGGCCACTTGCCAGCGTGCCGCCAAGCTGCTACCTCATGCGTGATGCATTGGTACGCCGTACATACAAAACCGCGTCAGGAATCAGTCGCCCAGGCCGCGCTCGACCGCGAGGGAGTGAAGACTTTCTTCCCGAAACTACGTCGCAAGAAAACCGTGCGCCGCAAGTTTACGTGGGTGACGGGGCCGTTATTTCCCGGCTACCTGTTCGCACAGTTCGACTTCATGCAATCGGGCCGGCTCGTCAAGTACGCCAACGGCGTCACCAACATCGTCAGTTTCGGCGGCAAACCCGCCATCGTCGAGGAAGCGATCGTGCGCACGATCCAGGACAACTGCGAGGGCGACACGGTTACGTTGCAACCGGCCGAGTTCAAACCCGGGGATGAGGTGCGAATCCAGGTCGGCCCCATGGCAGGGTTGCGCGGCATCTTTGAACGCGAGATGAGCGACTCCCAACGCGTGGTGATTTTGCTCCAGGCGATGGGAGCGGGCGCGCGGGTGGAAGTGTCGCGGGAGCAACTGGAGAAGATGTAGCCACACACTCGGCAAGCCTGGTAGCACGTTGCGCCTCACTACATGGACTCCATCACGCACGGATTGACCGGCGCCGTCATCGGCTACTGCGGCTTCCGGCAACGAGGCGGCCGCGCCGCGCTGTGGGCCAGCATCGTGGCGGCGGAGTTTCCCGACTTTGACATCGTCCTCGCGCTTTTCAGCGGCGAGACGTATCTGCGCTGGCATCGCGGGCCCACCCACTCGCTGCTCCTGCTGCCGCTCTGGTCGTGTCTGGTAGCGATCCTCGTCTGGCAGCTTTCGGGACGAAAGAACTTCCCTCTGCTCTGGGCGGCCTCGGCGGCCGGGATGGTGTCGCATTTGTTCCTCGACCTCATCACCAGCTACGGAACGATGTTGCTCTCGCCGCTGAGCGACGCGCGCCCGGCGTTGGCGTGGGTGTTCATTCTCGACCCGTATGTGTGGGCGTTGCTCGGCGTGACGCTCTGGGCAGTGATTCGTTTGAAACGAGCGGGTGCTGCACCGTGGGGTCTCGCCATCTTTGCAGCGTATGTCGGGATGTGCAGCATTGCGAAAGGCCATGCTGCCGTGCGCTCGATGACGTTTACCAAACCGGCGACATCCGTCCGCCACTATCCGCAGCCCCTCAATCCATTCCGCTGGACCACGGTATGGAGAGATGGAGATGTGATTCGCTGGAACGATGGAAATCACACGGAAGAGTTCCCTTCGTATCAAGACGACGATCTTGTGCCGAAAGCCGAGGCGACTTCAGCGGTGAAGACGCTCCATTGGTTCGCGGAGGTCCCGCACATCGAACGCAGGGACGAGGACGGCAGAATCGTGCTTCGTTACCGGGACCTGCGCTTTCGCACCCGGATGCCCTGGGGAGCAGTGCGGGAAGGAACGTTCATCGTGGCCAAGGTCGTCTTTGACACGAATGGGAATCTGATCGCTTCGGAACTGAAGCGCGAGGAGTGATCAAGCACAGTCGCGATTACGCCTGTGACCGGCTGCGAGGGTAACCCCGAGATGGCAGCGATTGCTTCACTTCATCGAGAACGCCCGCATCTTCGATGGTTGACGGCAGGCGATACTCGGTGCCGTCGGCGATTTTCTTGATTGTGCCGCGCAGGATTTTGCCCGAGCGCGTTTTGGGGAGGCGTTTGACGACGGGAGCCACGTCGGGGTGAGAGGCGAGCACCTCCTCCATCGAGCCCGTCGAAAGGCGGTGACCTGCGACGTTGATGATGTCGTCGGTGTGACTCATGATCCAAAGATAACCGTCGCCGTCTTTGAAGTCGGCATCGGCCGTGAGATAAAAGCCTGGGTAGCGGCTCAAGTACGACTCGCGGAAACCGGCTTCGTCGAGCACGGGCACGTCGAACCCCGGCACCGGCTTCGTGCACGAGCCGGGCTTGATCGGCAGCGTGCCCAGCCCGACGCAGTTCGCGCCGATCGGCCAGCCGGTCTCGGTTTGCCACCAATGATCCACCACGGGAACGCCGAGTTGTTCCTCCGCCCAACGCACCGTATCGGGACCTCAGCGTTCGCCCGCCAGGAACAGCGTGCGGAAATCCGTGCGGTCATAAACCGCCTCCGGCACCATCGGCATGTAGATGATGACCCGGTCGCCCTTCTCAACGCCCAGTCCGTTCAGCGCGCCGGTAAAGCGGGCGACTCGATCCAGCAGCTCCCGGTAGGTGAAGGTCTGGATCGCACCCGTCATGGGGGCTGTCGTAGATGAGCGCCGCCTGGTCGCCGCGACCGCTGGCGACGTGGATATCGAGCGCGTTGTGGCAAGTATGGACCATGCCGCCGCGGAACCAGCGGTAGTACGGCGGCCGCGAATCGTCGAGCACCCTGTCCCACTTCCGATACCAGTGGACGGCCTCGGCGGCCCGCGCCCGGAACTGTTCGGGAGCGCTTAACAATTCGGCATAGGTGCGTTCGTAATCTGATGTCATCGGCCGGTCACTAGCAATTTCTCGGCTTGGCACGACGGATTTTACAGCAATTGTATCCCGGGATACTGCCTGAAAAGCGTGTCGCTCGATGCCAAATTCAGGCCATGCTCCTGACACTGACAGACGAGCATCCGATCAAACGGATCACGATGGATCATCGGCAACGCGGCCAGTCTCTGGACGGCGGATTCCTCCAGACTCAGTGATTCGATCCGATGACCTTTCCGTTGCATCGGGATGTACGCATCTGGTGTTTGTGGCAGCGGTAACTTGCCGAGCGCGTGCTTGATCGTGATCTCCCAAAGCGACACCACGCTCAGCAACACTTCGTTGGTCGGGTCTTGGACTGCTTGCTTCGTTGCCTCGGGAAGGGACGGATCGCCGGAAATGAACCAGGGGAATGCGCAGGTACCGAGCAGGATTCTCATGCCCCTTCGAACTCCCGCAGGCTATTGTCCGGGAGCGGAGCGTTGAAATCCTTCGGTACCGTGAAATCTCCGTGGGCCAGGCCGGCGGGACGAGGTGATCGGCGGGTGGATGCGATCGGCACGACTCTGGCCAGTTCCTGTCCATTCTCAGTCAACTGCACTTACTCGCCGTCCTTGATCATCGAGACGAGAGCGGGCGCATCTTTCACCAATTCCCTGACACTGAGCGTTTTCATGGTAGCCCGACTTGTGGGCCTACTCTAGTTCCGGACTGCAGAACCGTCAAACAAGATGATCGAGGCAACAGGAAATTGGGCGGAAGATAATTGAATCGGCCTATCCATACTTCGCCACAACAAACCTCCCCACGAACTCCTCTACCGGCATCTGTTCGATCCGTTCCGCATCGTCCCAGAGATCGAGTGCGGCACGGACCTGCCGGTCGGTCAAGCGACTGGCAAGATTCACTTCGCACTTGCGGCGCAGCAACGGCAAACCCTCGGTGCGGCGACGCGGATGGCCCAGCGGATATTCGACCTCCACGCGCGCGGTCTTGCTGCCATCCTTGAAGAATACCTGCACGGCGTTGGCAACGGAACGCTTTTGCGGATCGAGATAATCACGGGAATACTGAGGCAGTTCCGCGACCTGCATCTTCGCGCGCAACGCGTCAATCCGCGGATCGCACGCGGCCTCGTCTTCGTAGTGGTCCACCGTCAACGTGCCGTGCATCAACCCCATCGCGGTCATGTACTGGAGACAATGATCGCGGTCGGCGGGATTGTGGAGCGGGCCGGTCTTGTCAATGATTCGCACGGCGGACTCGTGCGTCTCGATGCGAACGCGTTCGATCTCGCCGAGCCGGTCATGCACCTGCGGATGAAGGGCGACGGCCGCTTCGACGGCGGTCTGCGCGTGGAACTCCGCAGGGAAGACCTTGAAGAGCACGTTCTCGATCACGTAACTGCCGAGCGGTTGCGGCAGTTGGATCGGTTTGCCGCGAAACAGCACGTCGCAGAAGCCCCATTTCGCGGCGCTCAACGCGTTCGGGTAACCCATCTCGCCCGTGCGCGCGATCAACGCCAGGCGCACGGCCCGGCTGGTCGCGTCGCCGGCAGCCCAGCTTTTGCGCGAGCCGGTATGGCCCGCGTGACGGTACACCCGCAACGCCCCGCCATCTACCCATGCATGGGACAACGCGTTCAAGATCTGCGCGCGATCGCCTCCGAGCAGGTGCGTCGCCACCGCCGCGCTCGCCGCGCGAACCAGCAACACGTGATCGAGGCCGACGCGGTTAAAAGCGTTCTCCAGCGCCAGCACGCCCTGGATTTCGTGCGCCTTGATCACGGCCGTGAGCACGTCACGCATCGTCAGCTTGCGTTGGCCCGTGCGCGCGACGGTATCGGCGCAGGCGAGAATCGCGCCGAGGTTGTCCGAGGGATGGCCCCATTCCGCCGCCAGCCAGGTGTCGTTGTAATCGAGCCAACGAACCAGCGTGCCGATGTCGAACGCGGCCTTGACCGGATCGAGTTCGTAGTCCGTGCCCGGCACGCGCGCGCCGCCGGGCAGCACCGCGCCGGGCACGACCGGCCCGAGCAACTTTGTGCAAGCCGGGAATTTCAGCGCCAGCATCGCGCAGCCGAGGCTATCGAGCAGACACCACCGCGCGGAGTCGTAGGCTGCGCGATTGGTGACTGACGCACTGGCCACGTAGTCGGCGATGGCGGTGAGGACGGGATCGGGGGAGGAAGAGTGTGATGTGGTGGTTGCCATGGCAAGCAAATCAGATCGGAACCCAGTTCGACATTCGAATGGTGGAAATCAAGGGAAAGGGTCGAACAACACTCGTTTGGAGTACAAGCTTCAGCTTGTCTGCGTTGCGCAATCGGATGCAAGCTAAAGCTTGTACTCCAAACGAGAGCTGATCTTTGCGCCAGATATAAAACCGGCTGTTTCGAAATTGCTGCTTTCGGGACTTCGGATTTGCTTCGCTCATCCTCTTCTCTCAATCGGCAGAAACGCCCGCGGCTGGGGGCCGGTGTAATTCGCACTGGGGCGGATGATTTTGTTGTCCACGCGTTGTTCCATGATGTGCGCGCCCCAACCGGACGTGCGGGCGATGGCGAACAAGGGAGTGAACATCGGGGTGGGCACACCCATCATGTGGTAGGAGACCGCGCTGAACCAATCGAGGTTGGGGAACATTTTCTTTTCGCGCCACATCACGGCTTCGAGGCGTTCGGCCACCGCGTACATCTTCGTGTTACCGGCTTCCTCGGACAGCGTGCGCGCGATCTCCTTGATGATTTTGTTGCGAGGATCAGAAACCGTATAGACGGGATGACCAAATCCAATAATCACTTCCTTCTTGGCCAATCGCCGTAGGATGTCCTGCTCGGCTTCGTCGGGCGTGGCGTAGCGGTTTTGTATTTCCAACGCGACTTCATTCGCGCCGCCGTGCTTCGGTCCGCGCAACGCGCCGATGCCGCCGGTGATGGCCGAGTAGATATCCGAGCCCGTGCCGGCGATGACACGCGTGGTGAACGTGGATGCGTTGAATTCGTGCTCGGCGTACAGCACGAGTGACACTTCCATCGCTTTCAGCCAGGATGACTTCGGCGCAGCGCCGTGGAGCAAATGCAGAAAGTGACCGGCGATGGAATCGTCTTCCGTGTCCACCTCGATCCGCTTCCTGCTGTGCGAGAAATGATACCAGTGGAGCAGCATCGAGTGGAGCGAAGCCAGCAGCCGGTCGATGATCTCGCGGGCGCCGGCGGCGTCATGACTTTCCTTTTCGGGCAGCACACAACCGAGCGCCGAGACACCCGTGCGGAGAACGTCCATCGGATGCGTCGTCGCTGGCAACGCCTCCAAGATTGTCTTCACGTTTGCCGGCAGTCCGCGCAGCGATTTCAGCTTCGCCTTGTAGTCCGCCAGCTCGGTGCGCGTCGGAAGATGACCGTGGACGAGGAGATGCGCGACTTCCTCGAATGCACAATGGGTCGCCAGGTCCTCGATGTCGTAGCCGCGGTAGTGCAGGTCGTTACCGGTGCGTCCGACCGTGCACAGCGCAGTGTTGCCCGCGGGCACACCGGACAGCGCGACGGACTTTTTGGGTTTGAATGCGGGAGTGGGTGTGGAGTCGCTCATGGACAACTCCTTTCCAGCGGTTGTAGGGCGCAATGCCTGTCGTTTCGGAATCGCGCCGCAGCGGTCCAACGAGAAGCAGCGGCGCGAAACCTCCGCCCCAAACAGCAGGGGCGGAGGCATTCGCGCCCTACAAAGCCGACAACAACCACTTCAGGTTTATGACGGGTCATGGCAGGGGCTCAGTTCGTTTTCTGTTTCGCAAGCAGAGCATCGGCTTGTTTTTCGTACGCGTGATAGTTCAACACGCGATACAATTCTTCGCGCGTCTGCATGGTCGCGAGCAGACTTTTCTGCGTTCCCTTCTTCCGAATTGTTTCGTAAGTCTTCTCCGCCGACGCGCTCATGGCGCGAAATGCCGAGAGCGGATACAGCGCGATCCGTATGCCTGCGCGGCGGAGTTGGTTCACGGTAAAGAGAGGAGTGCGGCCAAACTCGGTCACGTTCGCCAGCACGGGAACGCGCACGGCCTGCGTGAAGCGACGGTATTGGTCGAGCGAGGTCAGCGCCTCGGCAAAGATCATGTCTGCACCGGCGTCCACATACCGGCCCGCGCGCTCGATCGCGCCTTCGATTCCTTCGCTGGCGGCTGCATCGGTGCGGGCCATGATCACAAAGGAGCGATCCGTACGCCCGTTCACGGCGGCCTTGATTCGATCCAGCATTTCTGCCGCGCTGACGATGGCCTTGCCGGGACGGTGTCCGCAACGTTTGGCAGACACCTGATCCTCCAGGTGCATGCCCGCCGCGCCCGCCCGGATCATTTCCCGGACTGTTCGCGCAGGGTTGCCCCAACCCGTGTCGGCGTCCACCAGCAGCGGCAGTTCGGTTACCGCCGTGATGCGACGCAGGTCTTCGAGCACGTCGCGCAGGCTGGTGAACCCGAGGTCGGGCAGTCCGTACGAGGCGTTGGCGACGCCCGCACCCGAGAGGTACAACGCGCGAAATCCTGCGCGCTCAGCCAGCAGGGCGCAATAGGCGTTGACCACGCCGACCACTTGGAGAGGATTTTCCCGTTTCGAGGCGGCGCGCAATCGAACGCCCGGCTTGAGGGTGCTGGATCGGGCGCTCATTGGGCCGAATCACGTAGCAGCTTGTTGATCTAATCGCAAGATTGGAGTATCCAGCTTGCGCTCGTTTGACCGTGTAAGATTCGATGAAGTTCTGTGAATGGATCATTAACACCCCGCTTCAGCGGGCTGGATGGCCGACACGAGGCGCAACGAACCGTTTTAACGGTGTTCGAGCCCCCGGGGAAACCGTTGAAACGGTTCCAACCTCCATTGCTTTTCCAATCACCCCGCTGAAGCGGGGTGTTAATGAGAATGCAGGTAGCCAGTCTGGTTTCGGTCGAATCTAACATCGTCCACATTATTCTCGTCATGAAACCGCTCGTCGAAGACTTCATCGCGCACGTCGCGCTTGAAAAAGGCCAGGCGCAACGGACGCAGACGATTTACCGGATCGAGCTGACGGAGTTTGTCGAATGGCTCGCGGGCAAAAACATCAACTCGCTGAACAAGGTCACCGCTGACCACATCACCGAGTTCCTCCAACACCTCAAGCGACGCGACCTGGCCGTGTCGAGCCTGCGGTTGTACCTGGCGGCGATCAAGGTCTTCTTTCGCTGGCTGACGGCGGAGAAGTTTGTGACGCAGGACGTCGCGGAGGCGATGGATTGGCCGCGCGCATGGAAGAATATTCCGAACACTCTTTCGGAGATGGAAGTCGAGGACCTGCTCAACACGCCGCGCGCGACGGTGCCGCTCGAAGTGCGTGACCGGGCGTGGCTCGAGTTGCTCTACGCGTCCGGGCTGCGCGTGTCTGAGTTGGCGGGGTTGGAAGTTCATCACCTCGATCTCGAGGTCGGCTACCTGCGTTGCACCGGCAAGGGGAACAAGCAACGCGTCGTGCCGTTCGGACGCAAAGCGCGGGAATGTGTCGAGACCTATCTCAAGGAGGTGCGTCCCAAGCTGGTGAAACCGAAGACGACGAGCCATCTCTTCCTCAGCCGCCGCGGCACAAAGATGAGCACCAAGACGATCTGGGCGCTGGTGAAAAAGTATCTCAAACGCGCCAAGATCCAGCGCAACGTGACGCCCCACACGTTGCGGCATTCGTTTGCGACTCATCTCTTGAATCACGGCGCCGACCTGCGCATAATCCAGGAAATGCTCGGTCACGCCGACATCTCGACGACGCAGATCTACACCCACGTGGACAATACCCGGCTGAAGGAAGTACACTACCGCTTTCACCCGAGGGCGAAGTGAATGAGCGGTAATTGGCAATTGGCAATTCGTAATTGGGTATTGGCGACTGCCGCACACGTGAGGTGACCAGTTACGAATTACGAACTTCCAATTACCGATTACCTATTACCAATCTCCGGCCACCATGAAACACAACGAACTGCAAGAGCGGATCAACTACCAGTTCCGCGACCACAAGCTGCTCGAGGAGGCGCTCACGCACTCGTCGGTCGTCCATGAAACGGGCGGCGCGCAGAAGCACGATAACCAACGGCTGGAGTTTCTGGGCGACGCCGTGTTGCAGGTGATCCTCACCGACTGGCTCTATCGGCTGTTCCCGACCGGTGACGAGGGCATGCTGACGCGGCTGCGTTCCCATCTCGCCAATCGCCACACGCTGTACCGGCTCGCGCACCACATGTCGCTCGGCGATTTCCTGATTCTCGGCAAGGGCGAGGAAGCCAGCGGCGGGCGGAAGCGGCAGTCCAATCTGTCAAACTCGTACGAGGCGTTGATCGGCGCGATCTATCTGGACGGCGGTTTGTTTGCCGCGAGCCAGTTCGTGCGCGACCAGTTCGAGAGTGAGGTCGAGGGCTTGCAAGTTCGCCCGCAGCGAGAAAACCCGAAGGGCATGCTCCAGGAACGCTTGCAGGCCAAGTCGCCGAAGGGTCCGACCTATCGCATCAGCAGTGAGGAAGGTCCCGACCACGCGAAGAAGTTCGAGGCGATCGTGGAGTTCGAGGGAGAGGAACTCGGTCGCGGCAATGGCGCGAGCAAGAAGGAAGCGGAGATGCGCGCGGCGGAGGCGGCATTGCGGAAGTTGGACGAAGCACACTCCGAGTCGTAGGGAAAACGATCCAAGGCTTGACCTCTGGCGGCTCCCGCTCAGAATGCCGGCATGGAGCGCATCTTCCGTCTCAGCAAGCGCATCGTCGAGTCGCAGCGATTCCACGGATTCATCATTGGCGCGATCCTCTCGGCCGGGGTGGTGGTCGGGATCGAGACCTATCCGTCCATGGTTCACCGGTACGGGCGGGTGCTCCATTTCCTCGATCAACTGATCCTGTGGATCTTCGTTGCCGAGATCCTGCTCAAACTGACCGCACACAGTCCGAAGCCATGGCATTACTTCCGCGACCCGTGGAACCTGTTTGATTTCAGCATCGTTGCCGTCTGCTTCCTGCCGTTGCACGCTGAGTTCGCGGCAGTGCTGCGGCTCGCGCGCGTGTTGCGCGTGTTGCGACTCGTCACCGCGCTCCCCCGGCTGCAAATCCTCGTCGGCGCACTGCTCAAGAGCATTCCTTCGATGGGCTACGTGGCGATCCTGTTGACGCTGCATTTCTACATCTACGCGGTGCTCGGCACCTTCCTGTTCGGCAAGAACGACCCCGTTCACTTCGGGAGTCTGCCCACCTCGATGCTGTCGCTGTTCCAGGTGGTCACGCTCGAAGGCTGGGTGGATTTGCTCAACATCCAGATGCTCGGCTCGGCCCGGTTCGGATACGAGGGGCAGGAGCACCTCATCGTCGAGTCGAGAGCCGCGCCGGTCGCGGCGGTGATCTACTTCGTTTCGTTCATTCTGCTCGGGACGATGATCATCCTGAACCTTCTCATCGGCGTCATCATGAACAGCATGCAGGAGATGCACGCCGAGGCGGAAGTCGCGGACCGCATCAAACACAAGACGGAGATGGGCCACCTGACCGTCGCGGACGAAATCAACATGATGGAGGATCAGATCGACTCTCTGAAGGAACGATTGGGCGTGTTGCGCCACCGCATCGCCCACGATCTCGCGCCCAAGCCTCAAACCACGCCGGCGACCCCGGCGATCCCCGCTGCGCAGAAGCCGACGAGCACCATATAGCTGGCGAGAGAGAGACGCTGTTCGCCGTAGAGTCGTCTCTGCAAGGGATAGCCGGCAAGACACGTCACAAGCGCCAACACGGAGATCATGCCGGCCATGAGCGCGTTGGGCCGTCCGAACGCGTGACGGAAATCGTTCTCGAATCCTGCGAGGTACGGCAACGCTGTGTTCGCGATGTCGCCGAGCGGCACCACGTACCCCCACACGAACAGCGAGGACGCCAGCCAGAACGGCAGCTTTCGGCAGGCCAGCCCAGTACAAAACGTCGTAGCCGCCACGACCAACCAGACGCAATATGGCGCGATGGAGATCGCGAACGCCGAGTAGTCCCGACCCTCGGGGAACTCGTAGTTCATGAACCCCCAGTGACCCGCAGCCGGCAGCCAGGAGAACATCGTCACGGTCCCGCCTTGTGCGATGACTGCACTAGAGTGAGCCGATTCGTGGATGACCGTGACAAGCAAAGCCATGACCGGCGCGATGAGGATGTGAATCCAATGCATCCGGACGAAGCAGAAGATTTCCTGCGCGACGTTCATGCGAACGGCGCCGCCACCTCGCTCATGACTTCAGCAACAGCGCCAGCAACGCCTTCTTCACGTACTTGGCGTTCTCAGCTTCTTCCCACACGAGCGACTTCGAGTCATCTAGCACGTCATCGGTCATCTCGAACCCGCGGAAGATGGGGCCGCTGTGCTGGAAGGTGCAGCCTTTCTTCGCCGCTTTCATTACCTTCCGGTTCACCTGGAACTTCTCGACGATAACCTGCTGTTCCTCCGGCAACTTCTCGCCCGCAAGTTTGCTTCGCAATAACACGCCGCCCTCGATCACATCGGCGGTCTTCACCGCCGCGAGCAAGTCGTGGGTGATGTCCAGCTTCGTGCCGTGTTTCTTCGCGCGCGCCTGACCGTCGGCGAACACAGTCGGGTCGAACTTGTACGCCTCGGGGCAGGCCGTGGTCAGGTGCATGCCCATCACCGGACAAACGCGCATCAACGAGTGCACCACGCCGCGCGTCATGCCGACATAGACGACGTTGAGTCCTTCGAGTTTCCCGTGCGACTGCCGCATCGTGAGCAGTTGACCGAGCACCTGCGTCGTGTGGTCCTGCGGCGTACAGGCGTTGATGAGCGGGATCTCAAGTTGGTCAGCCATCTCATCGAGATGTTTCTGATCCCAGAGGCGGAGTGTCGCCACGTGCACCATGCGATTGAGCGCCCGAGCCGTGTCTGCCCACGTCTCGCCCTTATTGATCATGGTGGTGGACGTCGGCATGTAGATGTTCGCTCCGCCGAGTTCGGTCATCGCTGTCTCGAACCCCATCCGGGTCCGCGTGGATTCATAGACGAAGATCAACCCCTGCGTTTTCCCCTCGGCGAGCTTGAGATAAGTCTTGTCGTTCTTGTTGTCGCGAAACCACTGCGCGAGGTCGAGAATGGCGGTGACTTCGTTGTTGGTGAGTTCGCCGATGTGGCGGAGTCTGCGTCCGCGGAGACTGTTGATCAGTTTCATAATTTCTGAGAAAAGCGCCGGCTAAGAGCGTGTGTTGAAACTTCGCGTAGCCACCGACGTGGGGAGGTGGCTGGCTCTGAACACACGCCCGGCGCCCACCTCCTCACGTCGGTGGCTCCTATTTCGTTCACCGGTGGACTTTCAAAACAGGCTCTAAGTGAAATGGCGCTGGTCCAGCGCAGTCAGGCTGCCGATGCAAAACTCTAAGGCACACTCCACACCGGAGGTTGAGACATGGTGCTTCGATTGAATCTTCTCGACGAACTGTTGCCTCCAAAGGATCGCATTGATTTGCATGAATCATCATCACCGATACTGCGCCGCCAGCTTCGCCTTCTGGTCGGTGCTCTTTTTTGAGCCGTAATAATCAAGCATCATCTTCTTCTCGTCGCAGCGGGTTTTGTAGTGACCGTTCAGCGCAAGGCTGCGCGCCCACGGACTGAGGTTCGGCGTGGCCGGGTCAACCTCATTGAGCCATTCGTCGCGCAATGCCTGACAATGCAGGCTGACGCGCGGCATCCGGGTGCAGCAGGGGTTGCCTTCGTGCGCAACAAGATGGTGGACGAACAACACGTCGCCGGCTTTCGGCACGAACTCGAATGGCTCGCTCTCGGGGATGTCAGCCCAGTTCTTTGGGAACTGCCAGTCGGGATCGTCCATCACGCACTTTTGGACGAGCTTGTGAGTGCCGGGCCTCGATGGCACGTTGTCCTTCGTCCACTGTTCGAGCGGCAGGCCATTGCCGACCATGCGTTTCACTTCGTCGAGCGCCTCGGCGAGGAAGTCTTTCTCCACCATGTTGCGGAGGACGGCAAAGCCGTACTTCACGTAATGGTCAGGCCAGGGGAGAGTGGGTTCGGGTAGTGTTGTCATGAAGTCGGTTCCAATTCAACAAGCTGAAGCTTGAACTCCAAACGAGAGCTTTCGAGCCGCTTACGTTCGGAGTTCAAGCTTCAGCTTGTCTTCGTCTTCTCATTATAAGACTCACGGATTTGTCTTCGATACGCTTGATACTCATTCCAAAAGGCATCCCGGTTGGCAAATCCCAAACGCTTGGCCAGAGCGGCTTGCTCTTGAGCGGCGGCGGGTAGCGCGGAAACGGACTTGTTCTCCATTCTTCGCAACGCCGACTCGACCCGACGCAGGCAATCATAGCCGTCCCGCAAGCTGGCTCGCTGCGCCGCCGTCAGCAATCCGGCTTCTCCCAGCGCTTCGACTGCTTCCCGCGTGTTCGGCGTGCGCAACTCCACACGCTTCGCGCCGTGTCGCATCTGCAACGCCTGCACGAGAAACTCGACATCAATCAATCCGCCCGGGCCCGTCTTGAACTCCAACTCCGGATGCGCCTGATTGCCGCGCTCTTTCTCGATCCGCGTCCGCATCTTCAGAATCTCCTGCAACTCCGCGTCGCTCAAGCCGCGCTCGAATGCGTGATGCCCAAAGAGCTTCGTGACCTTCGTGGCCAGAGTGTCCGACCCGGCCACGCAGCGGGCGCGGGTCAACGATTGCCGCTCCCACAACTGCGCCCGCTTGGCGTAATACTCCTCGTAGGTCGAGAGCGATGGCACGAGCGGCCCCTGATTGCCGTCGGGACGAAGCCGCGGATCAAGGACAAACACGGATCCCTCGGCGGTCTGCTTCGAGAGAAAGTCAATCAGAGCCGTCGCAAGTTGGATGGCCTTGGGACGGCTTGCGTCAGCGTTATCGGTCACGAACACCACGTCGAGGTCGGCGCCGTAGCCGAGTTCGCGTCCGCCGAACTTGCCCAGCGCGACCACGCAGAACGGCAACGCTTTCAGCTTCAACTCGGCCCGGCAATGATCGAGCGAGAATTGAACACAGGCGTCGGCGAGCGAACTGATTTCGCCGACGATCTCGTGTGTCGGCTCCATCCCGAGGATGTCACGCAGGCCGATTCGGAGCAGCTCGGCGCGTTTGAAAATGCGGAGCCATTCGCGCGGTTCGCGTTGTTCGCTGGGATGCGTCAGGTCCTTGAGCAACTGCTCCGTCGTGCGCGCGCGATTCAAGATCGTCTCACGCGTCACCTCCTCGATCAACTCGGGCCGACGCAACACCACTTCGGATAGAAATCGGCTTCGATCGAACAACTTCAGGAACAACTCGAGCAGCTTCGGCGTGTTGGCGAACATCTCGTACAATGCCCCGCGCGCGCCATAGACCTCGACGAATCGGTCGAGGTGTTTCAGCGCGTCGTCGGGCGCGGCGAGTTCCCGGCAAATCTCCAGCGCGCGTGGCATGGTGTGGAGGAACAACTCCGTCGTCCGTTGCGACACCTGCACATAGCCCGGCCCCATCGCCAGCCGTTGCAACGTCTGGAGCGCCGCCTCGGAATCACGAAAGCCGATGCCTTCGAGGTCGGCGCGGAGTTTCTGCCGCTGCGCCTTGTCCTGGAAAAGCTGCTGCATGCGCGCTTCTTCACCGCCGAACTCCGACATCAGCAACTCCTCATAGCTGAACCGGACCCGCGCGGTGTGTTCGCCGAGCGCCTTGTCGAATCCGGCCGTGGTGCGGAAACCGACCGCGCGCGCGAGGCGGAGTTTCGCCTTCTCGTCATCGGGGATCGTGTGCGTCTGCAATTCGGCCTCCATCTGGAGGCGATGCTCGACCGTGCGGAGGAAGCGGTACGCCTCCATGAGCGCGTCGCAGTCCTTGAACGGCAGCAATTCGTACTGCGCCAGCTTGGTCAGCGCCGAGAGTGTGTTCGGCGTCTGGATGAACGGCTGTTTGCCGCCGTGCAGGAGCTGGATCGTCTGCACGATGAACTCGATCTCCCGAATGCCACCGATGCCGAGCTTGACGTGGCGCGTGAGCCGGTCTTCCCGGACGATCTCGTTCTCGATGCGTTCCTTGATCTGGGCAATCTCGCGGAGGATGCGTTCGCTCATGTGCCGGGGATACCGGAACCGCTGGATCGTCTCGAAGAATTCGTCCGCCAGATGCTGGCTGCCGGCAATGCAGCGCGCCTTGATCAACGCCATCCGTTCCCACGTCTGACCCCACTGCGCATAATAGTTCTCATAGCTTTCGAGCGAACGGACGATCGGCCCGCTGCTGCCTTCGGGACGCAACCGCAGATCAATGCGGAAGATGTTCCCGTCTTCGGTTGCGCGTCCCACGCCGTCGGTGATCGCCTCGGCGAGTTTGGTGAAGAATTGGTGGTTGGAAATCGAACGAATCGAGGACGACGACGAGGACGAGGACGAGGACGATGGCGGGACCGTCGCGCCTTCGGCCGAGTAGAGGAAAATGACATCAATGTCCGAGCTGTAGTTGAGTTCCTGGCCGCCGAGTTTGCCCATGCCGATGACGGCAAACCCGGCCGGCAGATTCTCCCCGTCGGCGCTTTCGAACATCGGTGTGCCGTGCCGTTTCACGAGGTCATCGAGCGCGAGCCGGTAGATTGCGTTCACGCAGACATCGGCCAGGTTGGACACTTCCAGCGTGGTCTCCTCGAGGCTGGCCCGGTTCATCAGGTCGCGCACGCCGATGCGGAGCAACTCCCGGCGTTTGAAGCGGCGGATGCAGGACAAAGACTGAGGACTGAGGACTGACGACTGGGCCGACAACGTGTCGTTGAGCTCGCGGGCAAGCATCGCCTTGTCCTTCGGTGCATCGAGCGCGCCTTTGGCCAGAATCCTATCCAATGAGTCTGGCGAGCGGACCAACACATCCGAGAGCGCTTGGGAGATGCTGAAGGTCCGCGCCAGCAAATCGAGTGAGATCGCCTCCTTGAAATCCTGTTGCGGCCGCGCCGTGAGGAAACGCTCCAGGTTTAGCAGCGCGCGATCGGGATCGGGCGACGACGCGGCGAGTTCGAGGAACCGGTCGGCGATGGCGAGGAAAGTTTTGGCGCGTTGCTTGTCGGCGAGAAGCTCGATGACGTGTTTTGCTCCGACTGCGGGTTTCTCGAAGCCGAACTCCTGAAGCAGCTTCGCGATCTTTGCCGGGGAAGGCTTCTTGGTGCGGAGCAACGAACTGAGAGTCATGGCACGAGCTACGGCGGACTAGCGTCGCTTGTCAATCTTCTCCCGTGCGCTCTCGAGAATCTGGCGCTCGCGCTTTGTGAGGCTCTGGATGCCTTGTTTGGCGATCTTGTCGAGGATCGGGTCAACCTCCTTCTGGATGTACTCGTCTTTGTCCATCTCCTCCTCGGCCACGGGCGTGCGCGGCGCAAACAATTTGCCAAAGACGCCCTTCTTCTGCGGCGCGCTCTGCGTCTGTTCCTCCTCGAACGTGCGATAGGGATGGTTATAGGCGACGCCGGGCCGCGATGAATGGAACTCATCCTCATCGGGAATGCGACGCCGAGGATGACTCTGCGGTACAACTCGTCGCAGCGCCAGCATCCAGACAGGCGTTTGGCCGAACCCGAGCCACTTCACATAAAGATAGCCGACGAGAATTCCCCCGAGGTGAGCCAGGTCCGCAACACCGCCACCACTCGTGACCAGGCAGCCATACCCAACGAGGACCACCGTCAGCCAGGCCCAGTACTTGGCCTTCATGGTCAGTGGGAGAATAAAGAAGATCAACATCGTGATCGGTCGTTCGGGGTAGAGCGTGGCGTAGGCGATACAGATCGCAAGGACGGCCCCTGAAGCGCCGAGGACATGGTTCGGGCTGTTCAGGTTGAACGCCAGCCACGCAAGCCCGCCGAGAATCCCCCCGAGGAAGTAGAGCTTGAGGAAGTTCAGCGGCCCGAGATCGTTCTCGACGTCGCGCCCAAACATCCAGAGCGCGAGCAGATTGAAGAGGATGTGCCAGATGCTCAGCGGATTGTGGAGGAACATGTACGTCACCAACTGCCACACCATGAGGGATTTCACCCCGCCACCGCTCAGCGCAACGTAATCGCGAAAAAACCATTCGTCCCCCGTGAACTGCGCGAGCAGTTGTGTCAGAAACACAACGCCGTTGATGATCATCAACCGCTTGACCACCGGCGTCGGGGGCGTAAGCCATCCGATGGTGGGCCCACCGCCATAATCTGAAGTCGTTCGCATCTTCCAATCGCCGCTACTGTGCCGCAACCATACTCGGCTTTCCCCATTTTCCAAGCAAAAGTGCGAACGCCCCATCCGTGGTAATGCTTTGCCATCCGTGGGCCATCCGTGATGATATGAGACGGATGGACTGGCCTTGTCCTCATTGCCGGAGAACAATCTCAGCCGAGCACGCGACCCCCGGCTCGGAAATGGAATGCCCACACTGCCGGGCAGCCGTGACCGTTCCCGCCGCCGCAGAGTCCGGCAAGCCCGGGCTGAAACTGAAACGAGCGCCCGAGCGTTCCGAGGCGCCGATGCCGCCGATGGTTACCGCGCCGAGACCCGAGGTCGCCACCCAACGGCCTGCCGGTAATTTCCTCCCGCTGCTGATCAAGCTCGTCGTGTTGGCCGCGTTGATCGCGGCGGGCGTGGCCGGTTACCAGTACTACGCGCTCAAACCGCTACGCGTCACGAAGGCCAACTACGACCGGCTCCGCGCCGGCATGAGCTTCCAAGAGGTGCGGACGATTTTCGGTCGTCCCGCGATGAAGACATATGACGCGCGGCAAGCCACCACGCTCGAGCAACTGCTGGTCATGATCCACGGAATGCCCGACCGGTACACGTTCCGTCCGTTGCTCACGGAGGTCGAGTCCGCATGCATCCAGATTCAAATACCACGCGACAAGGCAATCGGTTCCGGCGACGAAACCATCGTCGAGGGACGCGAAGTGCGCGGTGCGGACGGCGCCACCGTGCGCTCCAAGGTCAGTGTGATCCACTACGAGTTCGGCCATAACCCGTTGCGGTTTCAGGGGAGCATTCAGTTTGCGGGACACGAAACTCCGTTGCAGACCTCCTCCAACCGTTTTGTGGTTCTCTCGAACGGTTCGCTGCGATTCGACATGACGCGCGAGCAAGACCCGATCATCCCCGGCAAGATGATGCGTTGGAACGCCAAGGACGGCAGGGCGATCTACGCGAACTTCACTCCGACGCTCAGCTTCTGGGCCTATCAAGGTCTGCCCACCGAGTTCGGCGAAGAGCCGTAGGGCGCGCGAGGGATTGGCGGCCTACAACTCTTTCGCGATGAAGTCGTGGAGCTTCTTTTCCAGTTCGCGGGGAATGTCCTTGGCGGGGGTGCAATGCTTGCGGCACGCGCCGATGGTTTTGCGGTAACTCTCGACGTACTCGAGACACGGTGGACAATCGCCGATGTGCTTCTCCAGTTTTTTCGCCGTGTCAGGGTCGAGGTTGCCCTGCGCGTAGTCGAACAACAACTGGTGCACCTCGCTGCAGGGACATTTTACCAGCCCGTGCAGTTTCCCGAGAAGTTTTCCGATGGCACTCATTCTTTGCTTTCGTTCAAATACGGTTCCAACACCTTCCGCAACGCAAGCCGTCCCCGATGCAGCCGGCTCTTGACGGCGGGTATGGTGGATTCGGTCGCCTCGGCGACTTCCGCCAACGACAACTCGTTCACGTCGGACAACAGCACCGTGGTGCGGTACGGCTCCGGCAAGGCGTCAATCGCCGCGCGCACACGTGCGCCGAGCTCGACCCGTTGCGCGGCGACGTCGGGTTGCGCGCCCGGGTCGGGAAGCTGGATCACCGGGATGTCTTTGTCCGGCCCCTGGTTCTCCAAGGGGACATTGTGTTCGAACTTCTTGTCCTTCCGCAGGCGCATCAACGCGGCATTGGCGGTCACTCGGTACATCCACGAAGTGAACGCCGATCGTGCCTCGAACAGGGCGATCTTGTTCCAGATGGAGACCAAGGCGTCTTGCATGACTTCTTGCGCGGTGTCTTCGTTGCGCGTGATCTGCAGGGCGACGCCGTACAGTTTCGCGCCGTGCAAACGCACCACCTCTTCCATCGCGCTCTTGTCGCGGGATTTCAGACGCTCGACCAACGCCGCGTCGTCCTGTTGACCCGTGGCCACGTTCATGACGGTGTTCAGAACTTCGGTCACAAGTACTAACTTAGATGAAGAAAACGGCAAGGAGTTTCGGAGCACACCGCTTGCAGGGCGTTTCCCGATAGTTCCATCGCACCAATGCCTGTTGTAGTGACCGCCGTCCCTGGCGGCTTCCGCTTCGACTCTCCAAGCCAATGCTGGTACGACGGCCAAGGTACTCGCAGCGTCTTTGCGTCTTTGCGCGCGGAAGTCCTGACGTGTTGAACTCAGACTTCCAGCACGTTCCGCCTGCCGCCGTTGCCATCCGGGATGGTGCCGCGTTCGCGGTCGGTCACGGCGACACCGTCCACGAGAAAGTGAAACTCGTGATGGCCGCGCGCGATTTCGATCACGGTGTGGAAGGTGCCGTCCGCCAGGCGCTCCATCGGATTTGCCTCGGGGTTCCACTTGTTGAACGTGCCGACCACGAGGACCTGCTGTGCGCCCGGCTTGGTGTAACGGAACGTAATGGCCTTGGTGGAGGCGATCATCTCGCGTCGCTCTGTGGGGGGCTTGTGCACGACATAACGGTCGGGCCGGTGGATATGGTCGGATCGTTCGGATTTCATAGATCGCGCGGACAATAGCAGAAAGGGAGACAAAACGCCAGCCGGTAGAGAATCACGCCGCCGGTTTGCTGCCGCGATACCGGATGACGTGCACCTTCTCGATCGTGATGAGTCCGTCGCCGACCATCTTGTCGAGTTCGGGCAGAAACTCGTTGATTTTCTCTTCCTTGTCCACGATCTCGATGATGATGGGCAGATCTTCGCTGAGGCGCAGAATCTTCGCGGTATGCAACAGGGAGTTTGCACCAAAGCCCATCGGCCCGCGCAACACCGTCGCCCCCGCGAGGCCCCGCTCACGCGCCTTGAGCACGATCGCCTCGTAAAGCGGTATGTGGCCCGATTTGTCGAGCTCGCCAATGAAGATCCGCAGCAACAAGCCTTCGCCTTCGAGTTTCATACATGCACCTTCGTTTGTAGGCCGCGTGCCGTCACCCGGCGAGTCTGTAACCGCCACGTCAGGGGACGTGGCCTACATCGTTGCGGATTCATAGTGATCCGCCGTGCAGCTTTGCCTGCACAAGCCGACCGCACACCCAGCCGAGATAGACCCCCACCAGACAGAGCACGTTCGAGCCGATCACATTCAGCAGAGCCCAGCCCCATTCACCGTCGCGCGCGAGATTGAGCGTCTGAAGTCCAAAACTCGAAAACGTGGTGTAGCCGCCGCAGACGCCGACCATCAGGAAATCGCGCCACTCGGGCTTGATCCCGCCGCGTCCGAGCGACGGGTCGCTCACGGCGGCGATGACGCCGATGACGAAGCAACCCGTGACATTGACGATCATCGTGCCGAGTGGGAACAACACCGGCAGTGGCAGGTGCCTGGACTGGTGTTCCGAGATGAGACCGTTCAGTCCGTACCTCGCGAGCGTGCCGATGGCGCCACCGACTGCGATGAGCAACAGTTTCAGCATCTTCATGAACCGGTAACACACCGGGCAGGAAAAGGGAAACATTTCGCTTGTATGCGCGCCACGCAGACGCTACCACACGCCAACGCCGAATGACCGGACTCGAACTCAGCGCCCTGCTCCTGGTGATCTTCGCCGCCGCCGCGCTGTACCGTTCGGTCGGGCACGGCGGGGCGTCGGGTTACCTTGCGGCAATGGTGCTCTTCGGCGTGGCGCCGGTGACGATGAAATCCGCGGCGTTGTTGATGAACATCGGCGTCGCGGCCATCGCAAGCTGGAGCTAGCCCGGATCTTTCACGATCAGGCCGCACGTTGTCTCCCAATTCTCATTCACACCCCACTTCCGTGGGGTGGTCAGCCGCTACAAGACACCGCGAACCGCTTCAGCGGTTTCGACCCGGTGAGGAAAACCGCGGAAGCGGTTCGATCACGCCTCGCGACGCAAATCACCTCACTGAAGTGGGGTGCGAATGAGAGCGCACGGTCTGAGCGTACGAGAACTTGTGAAAGATCCGGGCTAGTACCGGGGCGGCCATTTTCGTTGGGCATTGTTCTGGCCGTTTGCCATCGCTTCCATCCCGCTGGCGTTCATGGGCGGCGCGCTGCACGTTCCCATCGCCGCCTTCCGGGTCATCGTCAGCATTGCGCTGCTGGTCGCGGCGCTCCAGTTCATTCTCACGCCACACGCGACCCGTCCGAAGATCGCTCCGCCACCGCGTTCGGTGGCGCTGCTGACGGGTGGCATCATCGGCATCGTCTCCGGCATGACCGGCGTCGGAGGCGGCATTTTCTTGAGTCCGTTGATGCTATTCCTCGGTTGGGCCGGGACGAAGGAAACCGCCGCATTGTCGGCCGTGTTCATCGTCGTCAACTCCATCGCAGGACTCGCGGGTCACACTGCAAGCCTGCAAAACCTGCCTCCGGCGTTGCCGTGGATGGCGATTGCAGCACTGGTCGGTGGGGTCGTGGGAAGCCATTTCAGGGTGAACCACCTTGCACCCGCGACATTGCGACGCCTGCTGGGAGTTGTGCTGGTCGCGGCAGGCGTGAAGTGGTTGCTGCAGAGATAGGTGGAGTCGCTCTTCGCAGAAGGGCGGTTACAATCTCGCCTTGAACCAACTCACCAAGTCCCCGATCTTCATCCGCTCCTGCTTCATCGTGTCGCGGTCGCGAACGGTGACCGTGTCTTTCAGTTCCTCGCCCTTCTCGCCCAGCGTGTCGAAGTCCACGGTGATACACCACGGCGTGCCCTGCTCGTCCTGGTAACGGTACCGTTTGCCGACGTTCCCGCGGTCGTCCCATTGCGTCGTCAGGTGCGGCTGAAGCATACGGAAAATCTCCTGTGCCTTCTCGACGAGAGCAGGCTTGTTCCGCAAAAGTGGGAACACCGCCACCTTGATCGGCGCGATCCTCGGCGCGAATCGCATCACGACGCGCGTCTCGGTGTTTCCCTTTTCGTCCTTGATCGTCTCTTCGTCGTACGCCGCGCACAGCAGCGCGAGCGCAATCCGGTCCACACCGGCCGACGGTTCGACCACGTGTGGCACGTACTTCTGCTTTGTCTCGTCGTCGAAATACTCCATGGACTGGCCCGAGAACTTCTGGTGCTGGCTCAGGTCGAAGCTGCCGCGCGCGGCGACCCCTTCGAGTTCCTGCACGCCGAACGGAAAGTCGAACATGATGTCCACGCACGCGCTGGCGTAGTGGGCAAGCTCCTCCTTCTTGTACGTATAGCAACTGAGCTTCGTTGCCGGCAGACCGATGGTTTCATACCACTTCAGCCGTTCCTCGACCCATCGCTGATGCCACTCGGCGTCCGTACCGGGTTTGATGAAAAACTCCAGTTCCATCTGCTCGAACTCGCGGGAACGAAAGGTGAAATTGCGCGGGTTGATCTCGTTGCGAAACGCTTTCCCGATTTGCGCGATGCCGAACGGCACCTTTTGGCGCGAGACGTTGAGCACGTTGAGGAACTGCGCAAAGATCGCCTGCGCCGTCTCGGGACGCAAGTACGCCACCGAGCTATCGTCGGTGACGGGGCCGATGTATGTCTTGAACATCAGGTTGAACGCGCGCGGCTCGGTCAGCAACGGCGAGCCGCAATGACCGCAGCGAACGCCCTCCGGGAGCTTGAAGGTCTGACCTGCGGCCGAGCCGGTTTCGACGATGAGTTTCTGGCCGAACTCCTCGCACAGCTGGTCCGCCCGAAACCGTTTCTTGCACACCTTGCAATCCACCATCGGATCGGTGAACGCCGTCGTATGCCCGCTCGCCTCCCAAATGCGCGGGTGCATGATAATCGTGGCGTCAATCCCAACCACGTCGGTGCGTTTGCGGACGACGTCATTCCACCATGCGTCCTTGATGTTGCGTTTCAGCTCCGCGCCCGCCGGGCCGTAGTCCCAGAACCCGTTCAACCCGCCGTAGATGTCGGAGGATTGAAAAATGAAGCCGCGTCGTTTGCACAGCGCGACGATCTTTTCCATCAAATCGGTGTTCTTGGCCTCGGCCATAAAGCGGCGACTATCGCCAACGGGCGGGGGAAAGTCAATTCGTTCGGTACCGCGTTGGCGCGGCGGAGGTGCAGCCTGAAGGCTGAACTCTAAACGCCCGTTTGCGCAGGAGAGCGTTTAGAGTTCACGCTTTAGCGTGCTGGGCTTGACGGAACGTGCGAACCGATGTTCTCTACCGCACCTAGGCCATGGAGAAGAGAGGAGTTCACTTTCGAGCCAGCGGATTCACGCTTGTGAAGCTGCTGGTCATCGTCGCGGTGATTGCATTGCTGTTGGCGATGCTCCTGCCGGTGTTGAGCCGCGCGGGCGAAAAAGGACGCGCGTCCAGTTGCGTCTCGAACCTACGCCAGATCGGCATCGCGCTCGCCGCCTACGCCGATGAATCCGCCGAGCGGTACCCCTTCGCAGCCGGCGAACTCGCGTGGGACAGTCTGGATCCGCTCTCAGGAAGTCATTGTTGGATGCAACAACTCACTCGCTACGTCGGGAACAGGAAGACCTACCGATGTCCCAGCGACGACATTTCGGAGTTCAGCTATTTTCTCAGCGCCCGCGCGGCATACATCGCGGCGGGCAACTGGCGTGCCTCCACGGACCGACGCGGGATCACCCAGGCGAGCGCGTTCGTGCTGGCGGGCGACACGTTCTCCTCGGTCGCGTCGAATCTCACGACCTTTGCTTCGTTCGATTGCGACAAGGACGACTACAGCCAGAACTGCGTCGGCGGTCCGCTCAACGGTTCGCCGTGGAAGGAATGGCGTCGCCACTCCGGCGGGCAGAACATTCTCTTCACCGACGGCCATGAGCAGTGGTTCGCGCAGTACGTCCCGACGCTGATGACCTTTCGGTATGATGGGTTGTATGCGTGGCCGTGAGGCAGGATTGACGCGATGTCCAGGAGCAATGGTTTCGAGCAAAGCACACGCTTGCAGATCGAACCACTTTCCATTAGCGTCTCGATTGTGAGTACCAAGGAACTGATCGCCAAAGAAATTGAGCAGGTCCCGCAGCCCCTGTTAGACGAGGTTTTGGATTTTGTGCGTTTTCTTAAGGGGAAACGCCTCGAAGATGCATCGGAGTCCAGCCTGCTGGCCGAGTCCTCGCTCCGGAAGGACTGGCTCAAGCCCGAAGAGGACGACGCGTGGCGAAACCTGTAAAAGGCGATGTTGTCGTTGTTCCGTTCCCCTTTTCCGATCTGACTCAAGCCAAACGGCGTCCTGCGCTCGTTGTGGCTGTGCTGCGCGGCGACGACGTGATTCTCTGTCAGATCACAAGCCAACAGATCCGCGACGAGTATGCTGTTTCTCTCGCCGACTCCGACTTTGAATCGGGCAGTCTGAAGCGACCGAGCAACATCAGGCCCAACCGGGTGTTCACGGCTGATCGGAAGATCGTCCTGTATCGGGCCGGCCATCTGAAGCCAGCCAAGACAGAACAAGTAACCAAGAAGATCGTGGCGATTCTGGAGCGGTGAAGGGAAGTGCCACTAATTCAAGAAGAGAAAAGTTCAGTGAACAGTTTGAGGATTGTGCCGGCCTCTTGATAGCCGAGATCGAACTCGCCGGACACCCGCATACACTCCGACGCAAAGGTTCGCAAGAACGAACGCTCGTAATGCGTAATCCACACCAGCCACGGTCATGAACTCGAGACGAACGAGTCGGCTCTTTGGAGGTGGCTTTCCTCCAAACCAACCGTCGTACACGATGTCCTCGTACAGACTCACCATCGTGCAGTACCGGCCAAAAGACATGCGGATCTCACGCGAGCGGTCATGGTCGTCTTTCGCGCGGTCACCGAGAGTCAGATGCGAATGACAGACCGTGAATCCAAGGGTAGCGGCGACCAACGGCGCGAGGAGGCACATCATCACCGCTCCCTGCGAAACCGACGATCTCATATAAAACAAAGAAGCGAAAAACACGACTGCCAGCACTAGGTTCGTGACCGCCAAGCAGGTATAAAAGGGCCATACCTCGAACGAGTGAAGACCGAAGAGGTCCATTCCCAAGAAAAACACAAACACGCCGGCTACGTGGGAGACAAACCCAGGGAAATCAATGTAGCCGACACACCAAGGCGGGAATAATGCCCTATCCAGTAGGAGAACCAACGCCAGCACGGCATCCGTGACGGTTGCCCACTTGAGGCATCGTCTCATTCCGCCATCTCCGACACACGTTCCTACTTCGCCACCGCTTCGGACAGCGACTTGAAGTAGTCCTCGACCAACTCCTGGTACTCGGCTTGGAACTTCGTGCTGCGGGCATCGAGGATTTGCTGGCGCATCTCGTCGGGCAATTGCAGCGTCGGGTCGAACGTCACCGTGGTCGTGCCGGTCAAGGCGCGATAGGTGTTGTTGAGCTTGTGCATCAACACCACTTGCTCGGTCTTGAGTCCCTGCACGTTGGCATCCTTGATCTGCTGCTCGACCTTGCGCATCGAATCAATGCTCGACTTCAACTCGCCGGTCGGCAACTGCATCAGTTTGAGCGCGGTCTCGAGTTGCTCGGCGCTCTTGCGCATCTTTTCCTGCTCGGTCGCCATCCGCTGCCATTGCTGCATGTCCACGGGCTTGGTCGAGCCGGTAAGTCCCTCGTTGCCGAACCCGCTCGCCTTGCCGCCGCCGGTGCCGTGGCTCTTGCTGTTCGGGTTTTCCTCTTTCACCACGCCCTTCTGCACCGGGTCCTGTGTGCGCCGCGCGGGAATCTGATCGCGCCCACCGACATCCTTCGCGTAATCCTCGACCAACTCGCCCGAGGCCTTGCCGGTGCGGCCCGCGCCGCTGCGGCCGGTCATCTCGCTATCGTTCGGGAGCTGGTTGCCGGTCTTGCCCTTGGCGGAAAAATTCGGCATCGGACCTTCGCTGATGTCCCAGCCCATCTCGCCATCGGGCGTCGCCCAGTTGCTCGTCATGTCCTGCATCTGCTTGAACAGATCGTTCTCCTTGTCGATCAGGTCGCCGACGATGTCATCGAGTTCGTCGGGCAAATCCACCATCGGCATCTTCTGCGGCAACTCGTCCTTGCCGAAGTTCTCCAGGTTCCACACGATGTAATCGGGCGTGGCGATCAACCACATCTCCAGATCCTTCACGCGCTCCCCGGCCTTCTTCATCGCTTCGAGGATGGACTCGTCGCGCGCGACGGCGACCTCGACGGCGCCCTGATCCTTGGCAAGCTGCGCCGCTTTCACGTCTTCCCAAATCTCCCGCATCTTCGAGTTGAGATGATTGCTGGCGTCGTAGTCGGGCAACACGCCGAGGTCGTTGGCGATGGATTCGACCACGTCGGCCACCTTCGCCTGCACCTTCGACAGCTCGCTCAACTGCTGCTTGCCCAGATCCTTGATCGTCTCGTCCTGGCGCTTCGCAATTTCCTTCGTCCTCTCCAGAATCGCCGTCTGCAATGGGACGAGCTTGTCGAGCTTCTCGCTCATCCGCGCCAGTTCGGTCTTGAGCTTCTCGGACTCCTCCTTTGCCTGGGCAACGACGGCGTCCTTGAGCATCTTGTTGATCGCTTCGAGCTTGGCGATGATCGTGTCCTGGTTGGGCACGGTGCCCTTCGGCGCCGGGCCGGGCAATTCCTTCTCGACCGCCTTCATCAACGCGATCACCTTGCTGGTGGAGAGTTCCTGGTTGATCGCGGCAAACTTCCTGGACAACTCCGGATTCGATTGCGCTGACTCGGCGACCTTCTGTTCGAGCGACGATTGATATTCACCGGTTGAAATGTGGATGCGGTTCTCCTGCCGGCTGAGTTCCTTCCACGGTTCGCTGCCGGGTGGGTCTGCGGTGGTGCCGGTGGCCTCTTTGACTTTCTTCTGCGCTTCGATGATCTCATCAATCGTCCGGAACAGGCTCAACATCTCCTGCGCGCGACGTTCCTCGCTCATCTTGGTCAACAATGCCTGCAACTTCTCCAGGATCGTCGTCTGGATCGCGATGCCGGCTTGTAGGCCCTTGTCGAGCACGCCCGCGTCGGTCGCGCCTTCGAGCGATTGGAACGCCTTGACTGCGTCGGCCATCTCCCGGGCCGACAGCGCTTCGAGCGTCGGTTTGCACGCCATCAGCGACGCATCGAGCGACTCGCTCAACGTCACCGTCTCCTTGCGGATGTCCACCTGTTTGCCGCCGAGGTCCACGATCAACGGCTGCGTAGCGCTGGCGAGATTCTTCTGCGCGCCCATTGCCTTGTCACGATTGGCCTCTTGCATCTCGATGATCTTGGCGAGCTTGGCCTTGGCTGCGAACTCCTGCTGCTCGAGCTTGCCGGCCTTCTGCGCCGCGGTGACGAAATCAATCCGCAGCCGCTGCGACACGCCGACCTGGCCGCCGTTGGCCGGGGCGTTGTCCACCGCTTCAGCGAAATAGATGATGGACTGTCCGGGCTTGAAATCCGTCGCGGCCACATCGAGCACGTATTCCTGGTTGGCCTTCTTCTCGCCGCCTTTGACCTCCCAGTTCGTGAACGTCTTGAGCGCGTGTTCCTCGCCCGGGAAGAACCACCGCAGCCGCACCTGCTTGAGCGCGTAATCATCCGTCGCCGCGACGCGGATGCTGACCTTGTCCTGCGGCGCGACAATGAGGTCCTCGCCCGGCAACACCAACTCGACCGTCGGCATCTCGTCCGGGATCGCCTTGATCGAGAACGTCGGGATCGGGTCATTGGCCACGCCATCGGTATCGGTGACTTCGATGGAGTACGCGCCGTCGGTCTGCACTTCGAACGCGCCCGCGGCCTGTTGTTTGCCCTTGAGATTCAGTGTTGCCGGGTCGCCGTTGAGCGCGAGCTTGGCCGTCGCGAGTGGCTTGCTCACGTCCACCGTGAACTGCACCTTTGTCCCGACGGGCGCGCTGATGTCGCCCGACTTCGCGTCGAACGATTTCGGCTTCAGCCCCGTGTACTCGGGATACTGGAACGCGAAATTGAATCCGTTGAGCGCGGGACGGAGCACGACCTTGGCGAGATACTTCGGCGAGGTGTAATCGCCCGCCTTCACCAGATACGTCACGTCCTCCATGACTTTCGGCATCTGCCAGTCGAACACATTCGCAGCCGTGCTTTCCATTTTCTGCTGCTGGAGCGATCCCTTGCCGAACTGGTATTCCAGCATCACTTCTTTGACGAGTTTGCCGCTGACGGTGGCTTTAATGGCGAGCGTCGAAGCCGGCGGGATCTGTGTGTTGCCCGGCTGCACCGCCACCTGCGTCGCATACGCCGGGGCGATGGCGGCCTTGGGCAACATCAGCCGTTTAGCCGAGGTGAAAAATTGTTGGGTGAAGAACGAGCCGTAGATCAATGTGAGGCAGAGCAACGCCAGGAACAGCACAAGCGATTTCTGCATCGGCCTGACGTCCACCGCTTCCTGCACGTGGATCTGGGAGCAGACCGTGGCCGCGTCGCGGAGTACTTCGTTCGCAAACGCCTGCGAGGTGCCGTTGGGCTCGCGTCCGAGCTGGACTGCGGTAACGAGCCGATTCTGAAATTCGGGGAACGATTTCTCGATGTGCACCGCCACGCGCGCATCGCTGAACGAATGCCGCAGCGGACGGACGACGAACCAGTAGAGTCCTCCCACCGCCACCGCAGCCCAGAGCGTCGCGCAGCCGATGCGGAGGAGATTCGGGAGATTGAACCAATGATCCGCTGCGAGCATGGCGAACCCAAGCATCAGCACGATCGCGCCGAGAATGCAGACGTTCCGGGTGAGTTCGACGCGGCGCCAGCGCGCGCGCGTCGTATCAATCTGCCGTTTCAGCGATCCCCAGAACTGGGATTCGCCGTTCGACACTTCCGAGGCGGTGCCGTTCATAGCGTCCGAATATATCACCCCGCCGATTCAGGACAACCGCAGAGTGGAGCACCTTCCCAAGGCTATGGCTGCAACGGATTCGTCCATTTCAGTCTTGGGAAGCGCTGGAAATCGGTGTCGGTGGAACAAAGCTCGGACCCGTTCTCGATCGCCATCGCGGCAAGGTGAGCGTCTGTCGTCAGGTTGCCTGCGGTTCCGCACTCGGCGAGGATGGTCTTCAGCGTCCGCCAATGCTCGTCCCCCGGATGCAAAACTCGAACCGCCGGTTGTGCAAGCCAACCGTCAACCACGGAGATCGCCTCCTCGACCGACAGTGGTCGAGGAAGGATTCGGTGATTGGTTGAGACGCGTAAAAACCCAAGCAGCACCAACCACGGCAGGGCGACCGGCTCGTCCTCGGAAAGCACACTTTCCAGCCAGGTCTTTGCCTTCGGGTGGTGTGTGCTGTCCCGGTTGATGGAGTACAGAAGCAGGTTCAGATCAATGAGCTTCACACAGGGATCACTTCCTCAACTCCAACTCCCGCACGACTTCGGCATCCTCCATCGCATCGGATAGCGCCAGCGCCTTGTCGAGATTGACCGTTGGTTGTCCCATTGAAAACACGGGGCAGATGTACTGCTTCCTTGGTGTCTGCTGGCTGAAACTCCGAAGCCCGCTTCGCAGTGCAGAATTCAACACGCCGCGGAGCGAGGTGCCGCTCTTGCCCGCCAACTTTTTCAATTCCTTAAGGAGGTCATTTTCAATATCAATCGTTGTTCTCACGATGGCATCATAGCATCATACGAAGTGATGTCAACGCATCACGGCCGCCACCGCGCGCGCATGGTTACACTGTAGCGTTCAAAGCTTCCGAGGTGGCGACGTTGATCGCGTTGCAAACTGATGGGACGGCGCGAAGTCGCAGCAATCCAAAGCGGAGAATTTCCTGGCGACTTGGCGTCTTTGTGCGAGGGAGATCGTTCCTGCAGCAGTTCCACAAACTCTGCCTCATTGAGCGGCTTCAGAATGCCCCCAGTGATCCTCGCCTATTGTTCGCATTTATCGCTGAACAGCCTCGTGGTTTGGCGATAGAGGTCTGTACCCGGCACGGTAGGATAGAGGATCGCATACACAGACTTGCCATGCTCCAGCCAGATCACACTGCCGTTGCCGATGCCTTGAAAATTCTCATTGCGGAATAACGACGCTGTGCATTCCAACCGTGAGAGCCAAGTTCGTACAAAGGCCTGATCTTCGTGGAGTACGAAAACCCTCACTCCCAAGCCAGAACCGGACGCTTGAAGTTGCTTCACGAAGTCTTGGAAGATCGCTCGTGCCTGATACTCGGTCGCAGACCAATCCACTGTCAAATACACAACCCCTCGCCTCGCAGCCTCCACCCGTCGAAGGTCATGCTCGGTATGGATGTACTCGGCTCCTTCAATCGTAGTGTTCTTAGGCGGCGGCTGACTGAGCTTGCGACGAGTCAGCGCTCGAAAAAACGTTTGCCACGCGCTCACAAATTCAACATCTGCAATAACTCCGCCTCGTTCAGGGTCTTCACCCCGAGCTTCTTCGCCTTGTCGAGCTTTGAGCCGGCGTCCTCGCCGACGATGAGGTAGTCGGTCTTGGCGCTGACGCTGTCGGTGACTTTCGCGCCGCGATTCTGGAGTTCGGCTTTGGCTTGGTCGCGGCTGAACTTGGAGAGCGTGCCGGTGACGACAACCGTCTTGCCGGCGAATGGGCCGGTAGCAGCCACCTTTTTGCGGGCGGGTTCCTTTGTCTTCAGCCCGGCTTCCTTCAAACGCTTCAGGATCGCCCGGTTCTTTTCGTTCTGGAAGAAATCGAAGACGCTCTGGGCCATCACGGGGCCGCAATCCTCGGCCTGCTGCAGTTCCTCCACCGACGCGGAGGCGAGCTTGTCGAGGTCGAGGAAATGATCGGCCAGCTTCTGCGCGGCGCCTTCGCCGACGTGCACGATCCCCATGCCGTGCACCAGCCGCCAGAGGTCGCGATTCTTGCTGGCTTCGATCCCGTCGAGGATGTTCTGCGCCGACTTCTCACCCATCCGTTCGAGCGTGAGCAGTTGTTCCTTCGTGAGTGAGTAGATATCGGCGATGTTCTTGACGAGGCCCTTGTCCACGAGCTGCGTGACCAATGCCTCGCCCATGCCTTCGATGTCCATGGCGTGCCGTGCGGCAAAGTGGCAGAGGCTGCGCTTGAGCTGGGCGGGACAACTCGCGTTATCACACCGCCACGCCACGAACTCGGGGTCGCGATGCACCGGGCCTCCGCAGGCCGGGCATTCCTTCGGCATCTGGAACACCTTCTCCTTGCCGGTGCGCTTCTCCTTCAGGGATTCGACCACTTCGGGAATCACCATGCCGGCTTTGCGGATGATGACGGTGTCGCCGATGCGGATGTCTTTGCGTTTGATTTCCTCCTCGTTGTGCAGCGTGGCGCGAGAGACCGTCGAGCCTTGCACGAAAACCGGTTCGAGTTCCGCGACCGGGGTGAGCACGCCGGTGCGGCCCACTTGGACGGTAATGCCGAGCAACTTGGTCTCGGCCGGTTTGATCCAGTGCTCAGGTTTGAAGACGATGGCGTAGCCGGGGGCGCGAGCTTTGGACGGGATGCGGCGCTGCTGGTCGAGGCTGTTGATTTTGACGACAATGCCGTCGAGCTCGTACGGGACTTTGGTGCGCAAGTCCCTGGTCTCGTCGCCGCCGGCAACCACTTCTTTCTCGTAGTGCTTCAATACTTCGTCCATGTTCTTGCACTTCCACCAGAAATGGGCCGTGGGTAAGCCGAGCTTCTTCAGCGTTTCGAGCGCCTCGGCGTGCGTCTTGAACTCGATGCCGTCGCATTCCCCGACGGCGTAGAAGACGGCGGCGACCGGGCGTTGGGCGACGTTGCGCGGATCGAGTTGCTTGAGCGTGCCGGCGGTGGCGTTGCGCGGATTCGGCAGCGTCTTCTCGCCGGCTTCGCGGAGTTTCTCGTTGAACTTATCGAACTCCGCGACGGGCATATATGCTTCGCCGCGCACTTCGAGAAGTCGCGGGCCCCGGATGGTGAGCGGGATGGCTTTGATCGTCTTGATGTTGGCGGTGATGTCGTCGCCGGTCGTGCCGTCGCCGCGTGTCGCGCCCAGTACGAGCTGGCCATTCTCGTACCGGACGCTGATGGAGACGCCGTCAATCTTAGGCTCGAGGACATACTCGACGGTTTCGCCCGGCAACTGTTTGCGGATGTCGGCATCAAATTTCTTCAGGCCGTCGAGCGTGTCGGACTTTTCCAACGAGAGCATAGGGGTCGCGTGCCGGACGCTCTTGAACTCCTTGAGAGGCGCGCCACCCACGCGTTGTGTCGGCGAATCAGGAGCAACGAGGTCGGGGAATTGTTCCTCCAGCTTCTTCAACTCCGCATAGAGCCTGTCGTATTCGAAGTCAGAAATCTCGGGCCGGGCCTCGACGTAGTACAGATGATCGTGCCGACGGAGCTCCTCGCGGAGTTTCTCGATCCGTTTCTGGGCTTCGGACTTGGTCATGGGAACTCAGCGCATGGCAGGCTTGCGCGGCCTCACACGATAGCGCGCGCCGCCATGATTGCACCGTGTTCGGTGAAGGCGTAGGGCAGCACGGGGGAAAACTTCAGCGCTTCGAGGTGGTCACAATTTGTGACTACTTCCTCCTTCTCCTCCGAGGTCAGTTGAAACATGAAATCGGCAGGGAATCGTCGCGCGTTGCGTTTCACGGCCTGATTGAGCACTTTCGTGGAAACGCCATACAACTTTGCCAGATCGGCATCGAGGAGCACCTTCTGCTTTCGAATGACGAGGATCGCCCGCTGGATGCGATCGAGGGAAAGACGTGGCTTGAGGTAGTTCATGGCCGCTTGCTATGGGGATGAATCCACCGCGAGGGTCCAAACCACCGGATTCGGGTTTCCTTGCGCCAGTCGCTGAGGGTGTCTGGGAAAGTCGGGCGCGCCGATTCCGAATCCTCGTTGCGACGGCGACGGCGCGCCCGGCGCTGTCTCAGTCGCCAACGCCACCATTGTTCGGCGTTGAACTCCTCGATCTGGCGCTGGAAGTACTCCTGTTCGCTTGTGATGGATGGATTGGGATTCATCGGATTCGTCTGGGTCACCGGCCCGAATGCTCCCACAAACCGCCCCGGATTTCGAGCCGAATCTGCAGCGGTTTTCAACTTACGGAAAGGTCAGTCCCAAGACAAACTTTTCCCACTTCCGCTGGAAGGCATCCATGTCCGACTCGCCGAGGACGAGGACGAATGCCCGAACCCGCGCCCATGTGGGCCAGGCCGGAGTTTTTGTTGCAATCGAAAACTCGGCTCATTTGTAACGGTTTCGGGGGTAAAGGAAAGTCAGTGGGGTGGTCAGCCGCTACAAGACACCGCGAACCGCTTCAGCGGTTTCGACCCGATGAGGAAAACCGCGGAAGCGGTTCGATCACGCCTCGCAACGCAAGTCACCCCACTTGAAGTGGGGTGTGAATGCGAGCGCACGGTCTGAGCGTCCGAGAACTTGTGAAAGATCCGGGCCAGGAGGACGGTTCCGGACTCGCAGCCGGGAGCGTGAGCCAGTGGATGGTTTGCGCTCCCGCCCGGTCCAGCCGCCTGCTCCGGCTCGCGGCTACCGGAAACTGCCAAAAAGATACTTGCAACTTCGGGCGGAATCGTTTGTCTATACGGTCGGTCGCCTAAAGAGAAATGATAGAAGTGCCCGTGTTCCTCGCCGCCGGCGAAGGATTGGTTTTCGCGCTCCAACGGATGGACGTCATCGGTGCCGTCATCTTTGGATCACTCATCCTGCTCTCGATTCTCGCCTGGACGATCATGATCACCAAGTTCAACCAGGTGAATCGCGCCCGCCGATCCTCCGAGGTGTTCTGGAACAACCTGCGCCGCGACAAGAATTTCCTCTCGATGTACAACCAGGGACTCAAGGTCGAAGGCTGCCCGTTGTTCTCAATCTACGTCGAGGGCTGCCGCGAGCTCACCGGCGCGGTGCCGAAACTCGAGGAAGAACCCGACCTGATCCGCGGCGGCACGGCCTCGCTCGGTGTGCTCAACCGGATCAACCTCTCCGAACTCGAACGCATCAAGACCGCGCTCGAACGGGCGGTGGCCGAACAGGCGGTGAAACTTGAAGACCAGATCATCATTCTCGGCACATCGGTCACCGCCGCGCCGTTCATCGGATTGCTCGGGACCGTGTACGGTATCATGGAAGCGTTTGCGAGCATCGGCATGCACGGCGACACCAACATCGGCACGCTCGCTCCCGGCATTGCCGCCGCGCTGATCAACACGGTCGGCGGATTGTTCGTCGCGTTGCCGTCGCTGGTTGGCTACAACATCCTGCTCGGTCGGATTCGCAATATGACCGTAAGCATGGACAACTTCGCGAGCGAATTCGTGACGTGGATCGAGAAAGCATTCCTGAAGTCCTGAACCGTGAACCCGGAACCGAGAGCCGAGAACCGTCTTCCATGAAACGCTACAGCAAACACAGCGTGTACAACCCGGTGGCGGACTTGAACCTCATTCCGCTGATGGACCTGACGTTCTGCCTGCTGATCATTTTCATGATGGCGACGCCGCTGCTCGAGCACAGCCTGAGCGTGAAAATACCCAAGGCATCCAACGCGCCGCCGCTCAAGGACAAGGCCACCTACAATATCTCGATTGATCAAACGGGCCGGGTGTTCCTCGACAAAAACATGGTCAACATGGACAGCCTCAGGGACACGATGGCGCGGCTCGCGATGACCAATCCCGAGTCCGCCGTGCTGGTGCGCGCCGACGAAGGCGTGCCCTATGGCGATTTCGTGAAGGTGGTGGACACACTCAAGGGCGCCGGCATCACCAAGCTCGGCATCGTCACCGCGCCCCAGAAGCAGACGCCGGTGAGACGGTAGGGGCGCACCGCGGTGCGGCCGATTCGGTCAATGAACAACGACTTCAAACGGAACTTCGTCCTGTCGCTCTGTCTGCACGCGATCCTGATCGCCGGATTTTTCCTGGCGATGGCCTTCGCGCCGACACCCAGACTGGACGTGCCAATTTTCATGGAGATCGTCGGTGGCGGGGGTGGTGGAGCGGACCTCGAACCGCCGCCGGCCCCTCCGCAGCCAGCACCTCAGCAACCAACTCCACCGCCTCCTCCCCAGCCCAAGCACGAAGAACCGCCCAAGCCGGTCGAGCCCGCGCGATTGATCAAACCGCAGCCGGACGAGTTCGCCGTTCCGAAGGAGCAGCCGAAGCCGAAGCCGCCGAAGAAGGTGGAGGACAAGCCGAAGGAAACGCCGAAGAAGGTCAAGACGCCGAAGCCGCAAGCCAAGCAGACGGCGAAGCAGGACGCAAAACCGAAGACCGAAAGCAAACCCAAGCTGATAACCAGACAGGAGTTCAACAAGACCACCGCGAAGTCCGACAAGAGCTCCAAGCGCGATCCTGGTTATTCTGAGGATGCCGTTCGCTCGCGCCTCGCCAAGAACTTCATGAAAGTCGGAACTTACGGCAGCGGTCCCGGCCCCGCCCACGACTTGTCGGGCGTAGCCGGCACCGATTTCCAGGCCTACTGCAGCATGCTTTCGAGCCGTCTGTACGAAGTGTGGGACATCCCCGGCCAGGCTACCACCAGCATGAGCACCATCGTCGTCGTGCGCGTGACGAGCGAGGGCACACTGACGTTCGTCAAAATCCTGAAGTCGTCCGGGAACGTAGTCATGGACGAGTCGGCCGTCGCGGCGGTGAACAAACTTCGCAAAGTGGATCCGTTGCCCGCCTCACTGGGTCGGGTGCGGGAACTGACCGTAACATTCCAACCATTGGGAGCGTAGATGAGAGAAGAGTCGAGAGTCGAGAGTCGAGAGTCGAGAGTGCGTGCCTCGCTGTTTGTAGTAGAGCGCTTCAGCGCGGTCGTGGAGATGCTCAAGCCCGAGCTGAAGCGCTCGACTACAAGCGGGCTCATTTTGCTTTTGTTGCTCTGTGCCGGGTGGGGTGCCTCCGCTCAAGTCGTGGTCCAAAAGTCCGCCTATGCCATGATGACCTCGCTGCCGCCGTTCACAGGAGATCCGACGCTGGCGGCACAGGCGACGAAGATTCTCTCCTCGGACCTCGATCGCTCGGGCTGGTTCAAGATCGTCGCCTCGGGCGCGGGCGAGATCAATATCGTCGGCAGCGCCAGCCGCAGCGGCGGAGGGTTCACGCTCTCGGTGCAAATCTTTTCCCGCGCCGGCGGAGGGGCGATGTACGCCGGCACGTTCTCGGGAAATGCCGACGGCCAGTTGCGTCAGAAGGTCCACGAGCTGGCCGATGACATCGTGGCCAAGGTGGCGAAACAAAAGGGCATTGCGCAGACGAAGATTGCGTTCGTCTCAAACCGCACGGGCAAGAAGGAAGTCTATGTGATGGATTACGACGCCTTCAACGTCCGCCAGCTCACGCAGGATGGTTCGATCAGCGCCCGGCCACGGTGGTCGCCCGACCGTAGCAAGCTTGTCTATACCTCCTACAAATCACGCTGGCCGGATGTGTATGTGATCGAACTCGGCTCGGGGCGTCGGACGCGCGTGGCGTCGTATCCCGGGCTGAATACCGGCGCCGCATTCTCTCCTTCCGGCAATGAACTCGCAGTGATCCTGAGCAAAGACGGCAACCCTGAGCTCTACGTCATCGCCGCGAGCGGCGGCAATCCGAGGCGGTTGACCCGTAGTCCGAAAGGCGGCGAATCCTCTCCCTGCTGGTCGCCCAACGGTTCGCAGGTCGCATTTTCGTCCGACGTGTTTGGACTGCCGAACATCTGCACCATCAGCGCATTCGGTGGCGCCTCGATGACGCGGTTGACGGCGGGGGGATACTACACCGAACCCGATTGGTCGCCGACGGGGAACCTGATCGCGTGCGTGGGACGCGTGGGGCGCGGCTTCCAGATTTTCACCTTTGACCCGAGCAACCCGTCCGGCACGTTCAAGCAACAGACGAGCGACGGGGCGGACAATCAGGACCCGACCTGGGCGCCCGACGGGAGGCACATCGTGTTCAGCAAGACGAGCGGCTACCGGAGTCAGCTTTATGTGCTTGACGTGCTGACGGGCACTGCTACAACCCTCGGCCTGAATCTCAGCGACTGTATCGAGCCCGCGTGGTCAAAATAACGACGAGACACTTGGATTCTCGGTCTCAGGATTTTCACAATCGAAAGGACGAAAAACGAATGAACGCAGGAATGTTGTTTCGAGCGGCGGTAGTAGCAGTGATGTGTTGCACGGTGTTGGTAGGGTGCAAAGGCTGCAAGAAGAAGGGAAGCTCGACGGAGGGCACAACGGGAGTGGACACCGTGGGCACTACGGGCGTGGGTGACGCCGGTTCCACACTTCCGGGTCGAGGCGCGCCGGGCACCGAGGACCGCGAAGCGTTGCGGGCCCAATCCGTCTATTTTGCCTACGACAGCGCCGCGATCAACCCGAGCGAGCAGTCCAAGCTGCAGGCCGTGGCGGACTACCTCAAAGCGAATGCCGGCAAGCGCGTCCTGATCGAAGGTCATTGCGACGAACGCGGCACTTCGGAATACAACCGGGCGCTGGGCGAGCGACGTGCCTTGGCGGCACGCGAGGCTTTGATCAGCCTGGGCGTGGACGGCGGGAGTCTGCAGACGATCAGCTACGGGGAAGACAAACCAGCCGATCCCGGCCACGACGAAGCCGCATGGTCGAGGAACCGACGCGACGACTTCGTGGTTCTTCATTAGTTTCCAGGTCGTAATTCGCACAGACCCCGCGGGATTGTATTCCGCGGGGTTTGTGTTTATGCTGCCATCATGAAACTGCTGCTGGTGCCCATCGGCTTCCTGCCGGGCGGTTCGGAATGGATCATCATTCTGCTCGTGGTGTTGCTGCTGTTCGGCGCCAAACGGTTGCCCGAACTGGCGCGCTCGCTCGGGAAGGGCATGAGCGAGTTCAGAAAGGCGATGAACGAAGCCACAAGCGAGTTCAACAAGGTGAAGGACGAAGTCCAGTCCGCGGCCGACGACACGCCCGCGCCGAAACAGATCAACGCCGCGACGCAGCAGTCGAACGTTCCGCCCACGGACGGCGGTTCGCCGAAACCGTGACCGTCGCTTCGCCGCGCCCATGGCCGATACCCCTGATTCATCCGAGCGCGAGTTCGCCGCCAGCGGCCTGGTCAAGCCGTTCCTCGAACACCTGGAAGATCTGCGGTGGACGCTGATCAAATGCGTGATCGTCGTTGCGGTGATGATGGGTCTGTGCCTGGGATTCGTGAAGGAACTCATCGGCGTGCTGTATCTGCCGCTGACCTGGTCGGGCGTCACGGACGACCCCAACAGCTTTCTCACAAGTCTCGGCGTGGTGGACCCGTTCACGGTGGCGTTCAAGGTCGGCATCTATGGCGGGCTGGTTCTCTCGATTCCGTTCGTGTTGTACTTCGTCGGGCAATTCGTGCTGCCGGCGTTGACCAACAGGGAGCGTGGTTATTTGTGGCCTGCGTTCACAGCAGGGGCGATCATGTTCTTGCTCGGCCTCGCGTTCTGCTACTTCCTGCTGATCCCGCAAACGCTCGGCATTACCTGGAGGTTTGGCCAGTACCTTGGCTGGCACATGCAATGGACCATCCAGAGCTACATGGCGTTTGTGATCCAGTTCTCGATGGCCATGGGGCTCGGCTTCGAAGCGCCCGTCGTGATCCTGGTGTTGGTGCGAATGGGAATTCTCAGCAGCGCGACGCTTCGGAAGTTCCGTCGTCACGTCGTGGTCATCAACGTCATCGCTGCGGCCTTCATCACGCCCGGCACGGATGTGATGTCGTTGTGTCTGGTGGCGATCCCGATGTGCGTGCTCTACGAAGCGTGCGTTTGGATCGCGTGGTGGATGGATCGGACACCGGCACAAAAAACCGCTTGAAATCCGCCTGCCCGCAGTACACTGTTCCGCGCTGCTGCGAAACCCGATGGGGGTATAGCTCAGTTGGTAGAGCGTCTCGTTCGCAACGAGAAGGCCAGGGGTTCGAGTCCCCTTACCTCCATTGCCTCAACAACGGATTAAACGTCGAACGTTGAACCTTGAACCACGAACTGCGAGCGCAACAAGCCCGGCTTTGTTCGACCTTCGGCCTTCGACGTTCAACGTTCAGACTCCTGCAGCGATCCGCTGATGACCGAAGTCCCCCAACGCTCGTCACTCGTCAGCCAGGTGGTTGAAATCCTCCGCGCCGATCTGCAGCGCGGTGAATGGACCAGCTACCTTCCCGGCGAACGCGCCTTGTGCGATCGCCTCCAAGTCAGCCGCATCACCCTTCGGGCGGCATTGGAGGTACTCCGGCGCGAGGGGTTGGTACAGGTGGCGCAGGGCCGACGACGAAGCATTGTCCACGGTCGGGCTCTTGCTCACGCAAGGAAGGGATCGAACGTGATCGGCCTGATCTCACCGTTGCCGCTGCATGCCATGTCTTCGCTCTCGTTGTTCCTGATCGGCGAATTGCAGGGGCATCTGCATGACGCGGGTTACCGGTTGGATGTGCATGCGCACCCGCGGTTCGGTATGCGCGATCCGTCGCACACGCTGGCGGAGTTGATGAAACAGGCTCACGCCGACTGTTGGATCATCCATGGCGGAACCAGAGCGATCGAACGATGGTTTGTGGAGCATCGCGTCCGTGGCATCACCGTGGGCTGGAGCAACGAAGAAGTCCATCTGCCGTGTCTCGGCGTGGACTACCGGGCCATATGCAGGCACGCCGTAGGGGTGTTCCTCGCCCGCGGGCACAGGCGGTTGACCATGCTGCTTCCGGGTGAGGCCACCGACGACCAGGACCATGAACAAGGATTCCTCGAAGGCCTTCGCGCTGCAGGCGGACATCCCGAGGTGCAAGGTCGGGTGGTTCGTCATGACGGCACGGTGAAGAGTATCCAGCGCGCACTTCGCGATATACGGCGTTCTGACCCGCCCAGCGGATTGCTGGTGGTTCGTCCCAAGTTCGCGCTTACGGCGCTGACTTGTCTGCTGAACTCGGGATTGAAAATGCCGCGGGACGTTTCGCTGATCTCAACTGGCTACGAACCTTACTTGGAGAACCTTTCGCCCTCCGTCGCGCATTACGCGATCAACTGGTCCAGCTTCGCCCGGAGACTGTTCCGCATGGTTCTGCGACAGGCAACGGTCGGCACCGTCTCCTTGTCGCCCGTGCTGGTGACCGCGGAGTTTCGACCCGGGGAAACTTTGGCGGCAAAGAAGTAGAATGTGTCCGCACATTCCCCCGCTGCCCGGACACATGTCCTAGAATAAGACCAGTTCCCGTCGCTTGTCCCCGCTACCTGTCGCCGATATGGTCAGGTTGGTCAGACAACGAATTAGAGCAGTGAGGTACGAATGAAAACACGAGTGGTGCTATGTGTTCTTTTGCTCGCGGTCGGCGTCGTCCCACGACTCTCGGCCGCCACGCTCGCGGACTGGCGGTTCAACGAGGCGGGCAGTGGGTGGGTTGACCCCGCGGCGGGATTTCAAAGCACCTATGCCCCGGTGCCCGGCGCGCCGTTCGCGCCCATCCTGAACTATGCGTCCGCCACGCCCGGCAGCGATCCGCGCGATTTGGTGCGGCTGCGGGCGGACAGCGGCCTCTGGAACTATCGCAACGCGGCCGGCTACCGCACTTTGAGCGGCACGCTTCCCTACATTGGCTACAGTGGCACTCCAACCTATTGGGGCGGCTACCTGTACAATGATCAACGGGCCACCTACTACGCCAGCGATGGTACTGACATCGTTTCGACCCGCAACCCGGACGCCTTTTCCAACAGCGATTTCAGTGGTGGATTCACAGCTCAAGTCGTCTGGCGACCCGGCATCCAGTCGGACCCGAGTGTTTCCTGGCTCTC